>JALYLT010000225.1 GCA_030774095.1 Chloroflexota bacterium | reverse complement strand
GGGCTGACTCAATCGGACGTGCAGCTGGTGCGCGATCTGGTCGACCACGAGAACAGCCTCTGGCTCAACTACACAGCCGGCGCGCCGGTCAGAAAGCTCACACCGGAGCACGAAGCGGATCTCAGGGCCTTCTACACCGCCTTCTCTACGTTCAACCGCGATGTCATGGACGCCTACGCCGGCGCGAAGAACGCCGCGGGGGGGGGCATCGGTATTCTCAACCACTGCGGCGGGACCGATGTCCCAGCTCCCTGTCCTCCGGTGTCGCGTCAACGTCTGCCTGGTACGGCCGTCTCGCGATCGTGAACTACCTAACCGGCGTTGGTTTTCATCAGGTTCCCGATTACGCGAGCCTCAACGAACCAGATGACTTTGCGATCTGGACATCGCCGCCGGCCATGTTCCCGAACTGCAACATCTGGGGTTCGCACCCGGATGCAGCGAATCATCAGACCGGTGAGCGGCGGATTTTGGGACTACGTCGAGCAGAGCCCCGAGCCGAACTCCGAGATTTGGTTCGGCTATCAGTGGCCAGAGTGGTGGTGGGGCAACTACGTGCAGTGGTGGCACGGGTCGTACTGTTGACAGCACGAATGAGTGATGTAGCAATGCGGGGGTCCCGAAGCAGATTCGCCCTCCGCGCAGTTGCACTCTACCTCTTCGTAGGTGTGGTCTGGCAGATCCTCGTCGAGGTTGTGCGCACGGTCTCAGGGCGAGCCGGCGACATAGCAGCATTCGCTCCGAACGGGTCGCTTGATCAGAGCGTTATCGCTTTTGTCCTGTGGTTCCTACTTCCGGCGCTAACCTGGCCTATGGGCGTCGCGACGTGGATATCGACCGCGATTCGAGGGATCTAATGAGCAGAGGGTGGCGGAACGAGCCGCCACGCTCTGCCCGGTTTTGCTGACCTAATCGCAGGCTAGGGTTACAACGGATGCAGCGCGCGAAGGAACTCGTCAGCGAACGCAGCGATCGGCTGCAGGAACCCGTCGGGCTGCACGCCACCGATCAGCAGCGCCGCGAACACCAATCCGCCGACGATACCCGCGATCGGTCGGGGTTCGACGCGCCAGCGCTCGGGCGCGGTCCGGAAGATGGCCATCGCCGCGCGCAGCTGCGCGACCAGGACGCCGAGCGTCGCGATGACGAGCGCGGTGCCCAGCCATCCGGAGTACGAGTACGCGATCAGCTCGACGAAGAAGTGGCCGGGGAACGCGACGAGCGGTGGGGCGCCGATCATCGCGAAGCCTCCGACCACGAAGGCCAGCGCGGCGAGCGGCGCGGTCGTCGCGCTGGGACGGTCCGCCCCGGCGCGGCGCTCGAGCGTGCCGGCTGCAAGGAGCTGTTGCGTCGCGGCGAGCCCGGTCACCAGGGCGATCGCCATCGCGCCGATGATCCCGGGGCCGGAGAGCGTGGCGATCCCTACCAGCGACTGCCCGAGGTTCGCGATCACGGAGTAGACCGCGACGCGGCGCAGCTCCGTGGACCCGGTCGCGAGGAACGCGCCGCCGAGCGCCGATGTGATCCCAAGCGCAAGGAGCAGGTCCTGCACCTTTCCGATCTGCACGATCGCCGGCAGCAGGCCCGAGAGGACCAGGATCTGCGCGAAGGCGATGAACGTCGTCGGCACGAGCACGCCGAAGTAGAGCGCGAGCGCGGACGCGGGGACCTCCGACGCGAGCAGCGCGGCGTGCGTATGGAACGGGATGGCCGCGAGCTTGAGAGCGAAGGCGAGGACGATGATCACGACGAGGAGCACGAACGTCGCGGGCGGCTGATCGCGTCCGAGGCTCGCTGAGAGCGCGAGCGCCGACATCCCGAGGCAGCCCCCGAGCGCGACGAAGCTGAAGTGGCGGAACGCGGCCTCGGCGCTCCGGTTGCGATGCACCTGGAAGGTGAACGAGCCCACGGGCACGAGGAGGCCGAGCAGCAGTGCGGCGTAGATCGCGATCGGCGTCGTGAGCACCAGCACCGCCAGCACGACGGCGGCGACCACGAGCGCAGTCGGGAAGAAGTTGTACGCGGGCTCGTCGACCCACACGGCGAGCACCAGGAGGCACAGCGTTCCGAGCATGACGACCGCGGCGAGGCGCGCGAGCTCCGACATGCGCCAGGGCAGCTCGAGCACCTCGCCCGATGCGTCCATCGGCATGAGCACGACGATGGTGATCGCCGCCGCGAGCGCCGCCAGGGTCACCGTTCCCACCACCTTGAGGCGCTTACGCACGCCGAATGCGACCAGCGCCGCAACGCCGAGGAGCGTGATGATCTCGATCACGCCTCGCGCGCCGCCCTCTGGTTCACGATCAGGAACGCGCCGGCCAGCGCGACCACGACCTGGAGCCACGACAGCAGAAGCGTCAGCGCGAGGTGCGGGCCGGGCACGAGGCGCACGAGGAGCTGCGTCCCCGTGAGCATGAGCAGCGCACCGAGCGAACCGCGGACCGCACCCCGCGCCGTCAGCAGGATCGCGATGCCTGATGACAGCAGCCAGAAGGCGGCGACCTGGGTCGTGACGCCGCTCGGATCAGGACCGAGAAGGTTCGTGTTGATCTCGTCGCCGGTCTCGGGGCGCAGGAACACAAAAGCTGCCGCCGTCGTAGCGGCGGCGACCACCGTCGCGATCCACAGCCGCCAGCCGGGATCCTCGCCGTAGCGCCGATCGCGAGCTGCGACGAAGAGGATCGCCGAGGCCACGAGCGCAGCGCTGGCCGAGACCATGAGCTGCGCAGCCGCGAGGCTGCCGTCGTCGATGAGATGTGCGGACAGCGCGACACCGAAGAATGCGATCGCCATGTAGCGGAGCTGTCGCGCGCTGTTGGCCGCGAGCGTGGTGATCGCGACGATGGCGAGCAACAACATCAGCGCAGCGCCCAGACGAGCAGCGTCGCGATCAGCGTGAGTGCGAGCCAGACCCCGGCGCGTTCCTCGAAGGCTGCGAAGATCCCGGACACGGTCGTCGCCGATCCCGCCAGTGCGCGGAATGACGCCGATGCGATGGGTACCGGATCCGCGGCGGAGACGACGGCCTCGAGCCGCGTGCTGACCGCGGTCAGCTCGGGCAGCAGCACGCGCACCGCGCGCGCCGCGACGACGAGCAGCGTCGCGACGACCGCGATGACCGGCACCAGGGTCACGAGCTCGTCGAGGCTGCGCGTGTTGGGCCGACCCATCGCATCGGACATCGCGTCGAGGACCGGCAGCGCGAGCGCGAGAACGACCATGACCGTGCCGAGGAACGAGGCGATCGACGCCGAGACGTCGAGGTCGGCCGGCACGGACGCGATGCTGAGCCGCCGTCCCGCGTGTGCGAGCTCGAGCCCGACGACGGCGCCCGCAGCCACGACCGCGAGGATCGCCGTGAGCAGATCCGGCGTGTCGAACGCGCCGGTCGCGACCGTCAGCGCGCCGGCGACGATCACGGTCGAACTCGCCATGGCGGTGATGTACGAGCGGTGCGGCGGCATCCAGAACGCGTCCGTGACGGCGGCGAGCCCGGCCCCGGCGAGCACGACGAACGCGCCGGCGAGGGCGAGCGGCGAACCCGTCGCGAGCGCGATCCATAGCGCCGCGATGACGACGTCGTACCGCGAGATGGTCCACTGCTCGGGCAGAGCGAGCGAGACGGCAGCGGCGTACGCGATCGTCAGGAGCGAAGCGACGAGGATGACGTGGCTCCAGTGAAGGAAGGGGTACAGAAGGATCAGCACGAGCACCAGGGCCGAGATCGCGATCCGTCGCCGCAGCCGCGGCTTGCCGCGGCGCATGATGAAACGCAGCGCGAGCACGGCGACGACGACGGCGATAAGCGCCGGCGAGATGATCGCAGGAAGTCCGAGCGTCGCGAGATCGATACGCGTCACACCGAGGATGCGGCACAGCACCAGCGTCGCGCCGAGACCCGCGGGCATCGTCAGCAGTCCGCGAAGACTCTCGCGCTCGCCGGCCTCCTCACCTCGATAGCCCCACGGGACGAATGGATAGAGGCCCGCGAAGAGCGCCGCGCCGAGCGACGCCGCGAGGATGACGCCTGGCGTCGTCGCATCAGGGGATATCGTGTCGAAGCGGAACGATGCGCCGCCGAACCTCGACACGAGAAGCGCCGCAACGACGAACCCTTGAACACCGCCAGCGAGATATCCGGTGATGCGCGCGACCGCCGCCGCTGGCGACACGAGCACCGCGATGAATGACGTCGTCGCCGCGAGCGCACCGAGAACCACGATGTCCGCGATGAGGTCGTCGGTGAC
>JALYLT010000224.1 GCA_030774095.1 Chloroflexota bacterium | reverse complement strand
ATCGCCTCGGGCCACGAATACACCCCGCGCATTCCCGACTTCGCGACGGAGCTCGACGCCAAGGTGATGCAGCTGCATTCGAGCGAGTACCGCAGACCCTCGCAGCTTCAGGACGGCGACGTGCTCGTCGTCGGAGCCGGCAACTCGGGCGCTGATATCGCTCTCGACGTCGCGCGGACGCACCGCACCTCGTTATCCGGTCGATTCAAAAGGGCTCCCGTCGGTCCATCGCGCCATCGCCTGCTGACCGCGGCGATGCTGCCGATCATTTCGCATGTCCTTACGATCGACACACCGATCGGCCGCAAGCTGCGACCGAAGATGAGCCGCATCAGCCCGCCGGTCGAACGCGTGACGGCCAAGGCGCTGGCAGCAGCCGGGGTCGTCCACGTTCCGAGGACCGTCGGCGTCCGCAACGGATCCCCCGCGCTGGCGGACGGCAGCAGCCTGGACGTCACGAACGTCATTTGGTGCACTGGGTACCGGCCCCAGTTTGCTTGGATCGATATGCCGATCTTCGAGCAAGATGGCGAGCCGATCCAGGAACGCGGCATCGTCCCGGGCGTGCCCGGCCTGTATTTCGTCGGTCGGCGGTTCCAATACGCGTTCACATCGGCGCTGCTCGTTGGCGTCGGCAGAGACGCCGCTTACGTCGTGAAGCAGATCGTGACGCGCACGAGCGTGCGAAATCCTGCGCGGTCCGCGAATGCGGGCCACGTGGCGCGGAGCGCGTAGAGATGACTGGTCAAGTGATCGCGGCGAACACGACAGCGACTCGCGTCGAGCGGTACCGGCAAGCGGAGCGCGCGCTATGGGAGCACTACGGAATGAGACCCACCGAGCGCTTCGTCGAGCTCACATCACCCGCGGTCCGGCTTCGCGTGCTCGAGGTCGGCGTCGGCGACCCGGTCCTGCTCGTCCACGGCCTCATCGGGCCCGATGCATGGGCGCCACTCGTGCGCGAGCTCCGCGGCTTCCGTTGCCTCGTTCTCGATCGGCCGGGTTGGGGACTCAGCTCGTCGATCGATTATTCGAAGTACCCGTACAAGTCCATCACCGCGGATCTGCTCGCGGGAGTGCTCGACGGGCTCGGGATCGATCGCGCGCATGTGATCGGTGGCTCGATCGGCACCCTGTGGGCCCTGCGCCTCGCCGCCGCGTACCCGTCCCGGGCCGGCCGGGTCGTCCTGATGGGTTCGGGGCCGTTGCTCTCTGACATTCGTGTACCCACGGTGCTCCGAATGATCGCATCGCCCCTGGGCGCGCTGATGATCCGGCGCGCCGACGCCGACATGCTGCGGTCCATGCTTCGCCAGAGCGGACACGCGGCGAGTCTCGCGGACGGACGGATGCCCGAAGCATTCGTCGACTGGCGGGTCTCCGCGTCACGCGACACGGACGCGATGCGGAGCGAGCGCGCCATGTTGCGCGGCGGCATCGTCAGCTGGGCGCGCCCCGGATTGAGACAGGGGCTTGTCTTCGCCGACGCGGAGTTGGGCGCGATCACGCAGCCAACGCTGTACGTCTACGGCACGGCCGATGGGATCGCTCCGGTCGACTTCGCGCGAAGGGTCGTCGGTCTCCTGCCACACGGCGAGCTTCTCGTGGTCGAGGGCGGAGGGCACGAACCATGGTTCGAGGACATCGACGGTGTTGGCAGCCGCGTCACCAGTTTCTTGAGCGCGGCGTAAAGTCTCGCCGTGGCAGCAACGCCAGCGGTCAGTCCCCGCATCAGGGCGCGCACCCTTTCGGAGGCGACCCTCTTCGTGGCGACGTTCCTGGGCTTCCTGATCTTTGAGGCGGGGGGCCATGTCGACGTCTGGTATCACCAGCACTACGGCTTCGCGATCGAATCGTTCCTCACCTGGCCGCATGCGCTTCTGTATGCAGGCTGGATCGCCGGCACCGCCCCGGCCGCGGCGTACCTGTTCGAAAGCAACGCCCTCAAGGTGCCTCGATCGCAGATGCTCCCGGCGGGTTACCCGGTCGTGTTGCTCTTTGGGGCCGCGTTCGGCGCGGCTGGCTTCTTCGATCTCATCTGGCACACGCTGTTCGGCTTCGAGGTCACTCAAGAGACGCTCGTCAGTCCCTCCCACATCGCGATCATCTTCACCGCGGGTCTGGGATTCCTCGGACTTGCGTGGGTCGCGATCAGCCGACGGCGCCGCGAGCGCACGCCGCGTCTCTTCACGGATCTTGTCGTCGCCATAAGCGTGGGCATCCTGTTGCGGCATTCCCTCTACACACTCCTGTACAGCCAGCCCTTCGACGCCGACTACGCATCGGGCGGCGCGATCGCCGGCCAGGTCTTCGGCTTTAAGGGGATCACGGCGTGGCGGGACGAAAGCGCGCAGGTCGCTGGGATCTCCGGCGTGATCCTGTACTCGATGCTGTTGTCCCTCTTCGTCGTCGTGCCGCTGCGTCGACTCCGGCTAGCGTCGGGCGCGCTTGCGATGATCGTGCTGTGGAACGCGGCGTTGAGCGTCCTGGGCATCCCCGAGATGTGGATCTATCTGCCGGCCGCCCTCGGCAGCGCGATCGTGGGCGAGGTCATCTGGGTGGCGATGGGCCGTGGCGCGCTGGGTGGCCGCGACGAGCGGCGTGGCTATTGGGTGATCGGATTCGCCGTGCCCGCCACGCAGTTCTTCCTCTATTTCGCGATCATGGCCGCCTTCGGTGGCGGGATCATCTGGAGCACCGCACTGTGGACGGGAATGCCGATCCTCGCCGGACTCTACGGCCTCATCGCGAGTGGACTTGCGATCCCGCCGCGATTCCTTAGCGCGGAGCGCGCGGAGGACTGACGCTCGAGCGCCCTGCGGGCCCGCGCGTCACGGGCTAGGGTCACTCCGTTGGCCAAGCGCGCACGCAAGCCCGAGGAGCCCGGCCTGTCGCTGAAAGGATCGGGGCTCGTGTTCGTCGCGACGAAGGACGGCGAGATCCGCGGACCCTCGCGTCGCGGCGCGGGTGTGTATGCGTGGGACACACGGCATCTGTCGCGCTACGAGGTCGAGCCGCGAACTGGGACTCTCCGACTGCGCTCGGCCGAGGTCCTTCCCGATGGCGCGCGGCTCTCCTACGACTTCGGTCGCGATGTCCGGATCGAGCGGCGCATCCGCATCGACTCGAAGATCACCGACGACTGGTCGTTCGCGAACACGGGGCCGCGTCTCGTGACGTTCGACGCCGATGTCGTGGCGGACGCCGACTTCCGCGACCTGTTCGAGGTGCGACGCCGTGCGCGCACGACACGCGGCCGCGTACACCGGCCCGGGTCGAGTGGCGGCACGCTCCGTCTCGCCTACACCGCGGTCGACGGCGTCGAGCACGCGACCGAGGTCGTCGCGCCGACGAAGGCGTGGCGCGTCGCCGAGACGCCGGCGCGCGCACACGTGAAGACAGTGGTCGAACCCGGCTCGCGTCGGTCGTTCCGCGTCGATATCCGCACGAGCTCTTCGCTTCCGCGCGAAAAGCTGGGCAAGCGCGACTGGAAAGCGTGGGAAGAGAGCGCGACGCGCTTCGCGAGCGATTCGCCGGACCTCGACGCGTGGCTCGCGCAGAGCTCGCTCGACCTGTTCCTTCTCTCCGACCGGACCGCGGAGGGCTACTTCCCCGCCGCGGGCATCCCGTGGTTCGTCGCGCCCTTCGGGCGTGATTCGATCCTCACCGCGCTCTTCGCGCTGCCGCTGCGGCGGGACCTCGCCCCGGCGGTGCTGCGGATGCTCGCCGACCATCAGGGCAAGACGAACTTCCCGCAGCGCGATGAGGAACCCGGCCGCATCGCGCACGAGATCCGGCAGGGCGAGATCGTGCGGACCGGCGGGGCGTTCGGGACGCCGTACTACGGTTCGGTCGACGCGACCCCACTCTTCGTCTGGCTCGCGGCCGAGGCCGCGCGCTGGATGCCGGACCGCGATCTGGTCGGCGAGTTCGAGACGCATCTTCGCGCTGCTCTCGAGTGGATGGAGGAGCGCGGCGATCTCGACGACGATGGGTTCATCGAGTTCGAGCGCCAAGCGCCGACGGGCATCCTGAACCAGATGTGGAAAGACTCCGGCGAGAGTCTCCTGGACGCGAAGGGTCAGCGACCCGCCGGTCCGATCGCCGCGGTCGAGGTGCAGTCCTACGCGTACGCGGCATGTCGCTCGCTCGCCGAGGTCGTCGCCCGCCGCGATCCAACGTGGTCCGCGTCGCTCGCCGCGCGTGCCGAACAGATACGCACGCGGTTCGAGCGCGCGTTCTGGGTGCCGCAGCGTTCCTTTTACGCGCAG
>JALYLT010000223.1 GCA_030774095.1 Chloroflexota bacterium | reverse complement strand
CCTTCGTGTTCGATGAGCGCGTCACAGGTCCACTCGAGCGGATCCTTCCCCGCCTCGCCCGCGAGGTCCGCGACGGTGCGCCCGCTCCACTCGGGTCGCCGCCGAGCCCGCGCGATGACGATGCGGTCCCAGTTGCGTCCTGTCTCCACGTACTCATCGCGGATCCGCGCGCGCACCGCCGGATCCTTGAGGCGCTCGCACATCGCGAGCCGTCCGCCCTCATGCACCCAGTTCGGGATCGTGACCGCGAGTCCCGTCGAGGACGCCGTGTAGGGATATTGGTCCGCCTGGACCTCGAGACCGGCGCCGCGCGCCGCTTCGATCTTCGCGGTCGACTCCTTGACCCGGCCCCAGTTCTTCGGACCCGATGCCTTGTGATGCGAGAGCTGCACCCGCACCCGCGAGCGCCGCCCGATCTCGAGGTTCTCTTCGACAGCTTCCAACAATCGGTCGCCCTCGTTGCGGATGTGGCTGGCGTAGAGGCCGCCCTTCTCCTGGACGACGGCGCACAGGGCCGCGAGCTCGTCGGTGGTGCCGTACGCGCTCGGTGGATAGATGAGGCCCGATGCGAGGCCGATCGCCCCTTCGTCCATCGCCCGCGCGAGCAGCGAGCGCATCGCGTCGAGCTCGGCGTGGCTGGGCTCGCGCGCAGCGGCGCCCATAACGCACTTCCGCAGCGTGCCGTGGCCCACGAACGAGCAGAGGTTGATCGCCGGCCGCGCATCGTCGCAGGCGTCCGCGTACTCGGCGAAGCTCGACCAGGTCCGCGTCACGTCGAGCACCGCGAGCGCGCGGTCGAGCTCCTCGGCGGCCAGGCCGCTCACCGGTGCCGACGAACCGCCGCAGTTGCCGCACACGACGAGGGTCACGCCCATGTGCAGCGCGCTCTCGAACGCATCGTTGACGAACACCGTGTTGTCCGAGTGCGAGTGGATGTCGATGAAGCCGGGCGCGACGACGCGGTCGCGCGCGTCGATCATCCGCGTCGCGCGCCGACCGGCCACATCGCCGACGTCGGTGATGCGGCCATCGGTGACCGCCACGTCGGCACGCACTCCCGGCGCGCCGGTCCCATCGACGACGAGCCCGCCTCGAATGAGGAGGTCGGTCACCCTCTGCGCTCGCGGCCGGCGCCCCGTTCGCGCCGGCGCGCGACGACGAGCAGCTTTGGCGACGAGCTGCCAGCCGGCGATCCGTCGTAGTCGCCGTGCAGCGCCTCGAGCTCGAAGCCCGCGGCCGAGAACATCAGCGCGGCCTCGCGTCGATATAGGTAGTGCAGCGTGGTCGCGCGCTGCCAGCGCGTGACGTGGCCGTCGTTATCGAGATCTTCGAACCACCACCGCAGATCGACCTGGTCGACGTTCGCGCGCGAGCTTGCGAACTTCGTCACGTCGCGGCCGCTCTCCGGATCGTGTCGCGTCCACTCTTCGCGCACCGTGCCGTCGTGACCGACGATGTGTTCCGGGTCCGGCTGGAAGCAGTCCACCGCGAGGAGGCCGGTCGGCGCGAGATGCTCGCGGACGCGAGCGAGGCACGCCCAACGCTCCTCCGGTGTGAGCATGAGAAATGTGTTGAACGCGATCGCGACGAGCGGGAAGGCTTCGGAGAACGAGAACGACCGCATGTCGCCTTCCACCAACCGCAGCGTCACGCCCTCGCGCCGCGCGTGCCGCTCGGCACGCGCGAGCATCGCCGGGGACCGGTCGAGGCCGACCACGTCGTGGCCGTCCAGCGCGAGCGGTATCGCGATGCGACCGGTGCCGCAGCCGAGCTCGAGGACCGGGCCGCCGGTCCGGCGCGCGATCGCGCGGAACCAGTCGGTCGCCGCGGACGGCTCATGCGGGTTGTCCAGGTCGTACAGCGCGGCAAGCCGCTCGGCTTGCTCAGCGCTCACCTCGCCGCCGAACCAGTCAACGGCGTTGCTGATGCCCATCGAACGCCTCCCTCGCGCGCATGCGCAGCTTGTCGTCGCGTAGCACATCGATCGCGGTCATCGCGAGCGCCTTCGCGGCGACATGCATCGTCTCGAGCGCCCGCGGTGTGCGCGCGGCCGCCGCGAACTCGATCGAGTGCCCCGGAACGGGCCCATCCGTGATGGAGAGGAACGGATGGATACCCGGCACGATGCTGGTGACATTCCCCATGTCGGTCGACCCGTGCGTGTCTCCCTGACGCCGCGGCTTCAGGTCGCGGCCCAGGGCCTTCGCGTTCGCGGCGAACGCTTCCGCGAGGGGGCGGTTCGTGCTCACCGTCTCGCACACGTCGCTCCACTTCGCGTGGAGCTCGCAGCCGGTCGCAGTGGCCGCGCCCTCGAAGCACGCGAGGACGCGGCGGCGGAGGTCCTGCAGATACGTGTTGTCCGGCGAGCGGACCATGAAGGTGGCGGCGGCGCGGTCGGGAATGATGTTCGCCGCCTTGCCGCCGTCGGTGATGATCCCGTGGAAGCGCGAGTCGCTGCGGACCGTAAGGCGGAGCGCCGAAAGCGCCGTCCAGGCGAGCATCACGGCGTCGAGCGCGTTGCGGCCCTCGTCCGGCTCGGCTGCGGCATGCGCCGCCTTGCCGATGAATTCGATGTCGAGCGTGACCATCGCGAGCATGAGCGGGTCGATCTCGTCGGTGTCGCCGGGGTGATACATGAGCGCGGCGTCGACGTCGGAGAACACGCCCGCCCGGATCAGCTTGACCTTGCCGTTGCCGCGCTCCTCGGCGGGGCATCCGACGACCCGAACGCGACCGCGAAGCTCAGGCGCGATGTCGCGCAGCGCGAGGAACGCCAGGCTGGCAGCGGTGCCCATCAAGTTATGCCCGCACGCGTGGCCCACGCCGGGCAGTGCGTCGTACTCACCGAGGATCGCGACCACCGGCGCGCCGGTCCCGATCTCGGCGGCGAACGCGGTCTCGATCCCGCCTGCGCCCCGCGTGACTGATGCGCCCTCGCGAGTCAGCTGATCGGCGAGTGCACTCGACGCGAAACGTTCCTCGTATGCAAGCTCAGGGCGTTCGTGGATGCGGAGCGCGAGATCGTCGAGCGCACCCGCGCGCGCCTCGACGCGCTCGGCCACGCGGGCCTTGAGCTCGGCGGTGTCCATCGGTGAGGCGAGGTTAGCGCGAAGCCCGGCTCGGACGCGCCGAGAGGATCGCCTCGGCGACGAGGAAGCCGATGACGATAAAGCCGCCGGTGATCACGGTGAGCCCGTCGACGACGCGCAGGAGGAGCAGCAGGCCGACGATGGCGGTGACCTCGATGCCACGCCGTAGCGCCGGTGCGGCCCCGCGCTGGCGCCGGCGCGAATCGCCCGCTGGAAGTGAGAGCAGCACAGCGGCCGCGACAGCGCCCGAGCACACGGCGACGCCGGCGATGACGACCCCGATGGCAAGCGGGACGTCCGGATCGGCCGCGAGGATCGATCCCGCGACGACGAGGGCGCTCGCGATGGCGACGAGCGCCAGCGTGCGCCGGATGACTAGTCCTCGTCTCCGAGCGGCAAGACGGCCTGTTCCCCACCCGCGGCGATCGGGACCTGGGCAAGTCCCTCGATCGCGCCGGAAGCGCGCGCCAGAGCGCGCTCGGTCTCGTCGAACTTCTTCATCGCGTGGTCGAGATGCGTTCCGAGCTGGTCGTGCAGTCCGACGAAGCGCTCGAACTCGCGGCGCACCTGCGCGATGCTCTGCTGCAGCTCGCGCGTGCGCTCCTGCATCGCGAGACCGCGGATCCCGAGCGCGACGACCTGCAGGTACGCGAGCAGGGTGTTCGGCGACGCCGGGATCACGTGGCGCTCCTGGCAGTACGTGCCGAGATCGGCCTCGTCGACGCCCTCACGGGTCATGACCTCGTAGTAGATCGCCTCCGATGGCAGGTACATGAACGCAAAGTCGATCGTGGCGTCCTGCGGCGAGACGTAGCGCGCGACCGCGTCGATGTGACGGCGGACCTGCTGAAGGAAGGCGCGGCGGCGACGCGTCCGGTCGGCCTCGTCCGTCGCGGCCGCGATCTGGGTGTACGACTCGTTCGGGAACTTCGCGTCGATCGGCACGAGGCGGTTCGCGCAGTGCACGACAGCGTCGACGCGTGAGCCATCGCGATACGTGTACTGGATCTCGTATGCGCTTACCGGCAGGCAGTCCTGCAGGAGGCGCTCAAGCATAAGCTCGCCGAACCCCCCGCGGGACTTTGGCGCGCGTAGCAGATCCTGGAGGGACCCGATGTCCTTCGCCAGCTCGCTCACGCGCGCGCTCTGCTCGCTCATCACGCCGAGCTGCCTCGAGAGGTCGT
>JALYLT010000222.1 GCA_030774095.1 Chloroflexota bacterium | reverse complement strand
CCGAGGTCGACCTCGCGCTGGTCATGAGCGTGAACCCGGGATTCGGCGGTCAGAAGTTCATCGAAAGCGCGCTCGACAAGCTCCAGCGCCTGCGCAAGGAGATCGACGCGCGGCGCCTCGCCGTCGAGCTCGAGGTCGACGGTGGCGTGAAGCTCGACAACGTCCACCGCGTGATCGAAGCGGGTGCCACTGTCGTCGTCGCCGGGTCGGCGGTGTTCGAAACGCCGGACGGCGTCGAGGCCGCGGTGAAAAGATTCCGGGCCGCGCTCAGCCAGGCGCTTCGCTAGCCGGTCGCCACTACGCTCGCGGAATGCGGGCGCAGGTCGTCGCTGTGGTCGGCGCGTTCGTGGTCCTCGCGACAACGAGCTGCGCCGACCAGGGAAACCTGTACATCCGCTGCCCGGACGCCGGAGGCGCGGTCCCTGTGAACGACGGGCAGGTCACCATCGACGGCGTCGTCATTCGCGTCGCCGCCGACCTCACGGTCCCTGCGGCAGCGGCGGACGAAGGCATGACGGTCGCGATCGAACTGCAACTTCCCGACTCACCCAGCCATACGAGCCCATCGGTTCAGTGCGCGCGCATGCGCATTGCTAAGGACAACACGCAGTGGGATGTGGTCCCCTCGCGCATCGAAGAACGCTATGACGGCTCGACTGCGCGCATCCGAGCGACGGCTCGCGACGGACCCCACTGGCGTCTCGAGGACCCCGTTGAGGTGACGATTTGGTTGAAGACCACGAGCGGTCGACACGTTCTGGCTCTGGGGCGCCCGCCCATTCGTACGGCTCCGTAGCCAGCGCGGTCAGGCGCGCGCGATCTCCAGCGCCTTACGCGCCCGCAACTCGACCTCACCCCAGCGCTTACGGAATGCGCTGTACGCGATGCCGTCGAGGGCGATCCGCAGCGTGTAGCACGTGAGGCGCTCCGCGAAATGGGGAACAGCGAGTCCGATCGCGTTGTAGTGCGCGCGCGCCTCGGCGGCGAAATCGATGTTCCGCCACGCTGGGAACCACGGTCGGTAGAAGACGAGGTTCGCGATGTCATAGAGAAAGTCGCCGTACTTCGAGCTGCCCCAGTCCAGCACGGCGCTGATGCGATCGCCACCGACCAGAACATTGCGGTTGATGAGGTCGTCGTGGAAGAGGGCTCGCTCCTCTGGGCAGTGTTCGACCATCTGCACTAGTCGTGCATAGCCCTCTTCGAACGCCGCAACGACCTTCGGTAAGTCGTGGAGAAGCTCCCGCCACCCAGCAGCGCCCCGCGTCGCCGGCTCGTTGAAAAACCCAAGCAACCACGCGCGCCAAGTCGGATGACTCGTGCGACCGTCCGCTCGCCAACCGCCGAAGCCTGAAGACGCTGGCAGGTCGACCTCCCGCATCGAATCCATCGCAGCGAACAACGCAGGAAGAACGCGCCTCATCTGCGTCTCATCGAGACCGTCGATGTGCTCGCCGTGCATGCGCGGAGCGACCGCGTAGAAGGCACCGAGCGCAGGACCCCATTCGATGATCGGTGGGATCGGCAGTGCCGGCGACGAGTAGCGCGCCGCGTACGCGTCCTTCTCGAAGTCTTCGTCGTAAGCGCCGAAGCGCGCGACCAGATCCGCGTCGGCGGTCATCACCGAATACACGACGGACCACTCACCGGGTCGCATCGCCGTGATCCGCGCCGAGGGCCCGAACCGTTCGCGCAGGAAATCGCGGTGCGCCGGGTCGACGTCAGTCTTCGTCGCCAAGACCCAGCTCCCCGAGACGCTTGTCGCTGATGCCGAAGTGATGCGCGATCTCGTGCACGACGGTGTCGCGAACTATGTCGGCCTGTCGTCGGGGCGACGCGCTCATCCGCTCGATCGGGCCGCGGAAGATGCTGATGCGATCGGGCAAGTACGGCTCCATCGCGCCGCGGTCGGTGAGAGGAACGCCTTCGTAGAGACCAAGCAGCTCGCCGCCGCCGCGCAGCTGTTCCGGCGAAGGCTCGTCCTCGACGACGACCTCGATGTTGCGCATCTGCTCGCGGAATTCGGTCGGGAGGCCGTCGAGCGCGCGTGCCACGAGGCGCGCGAAGCGGGCCTGCCGGAGTCGGGACATGATCGCGACTCTAGCCGCCGCGCTAGGCCGCCTCCTGCCCCTCGCCGAGAGCGGACCGCAGCTGTCGGAGTGCACGCGCGCGGACGCGACACACGCCCGATTCCGAGAGGCCGACCTGTAGGCCTATCTCGCGCAGCGTCAGGCCGCGCCCGTACGACAGCACGATCACGCGGCGCTCCATCTTGCTGAGCGAGCGAAGCACGCGCGCGACGCCGAGCCAGCGTGGATCGCGGCGCGTGTCCGTGGCAACGACCTCATCGGGAGCCGCGATGCCACCGTCGCCCAGCTCCGCGAGCCGGTCCAGCGAGATCTCGACGTACGGAGGCGGGAGGTCTTCCGCGACCCGCTGCGCCTCGCGGTACGCGCGTCGGGCGGAGCGGGTGAGCGGGTCGCGCTCGCGCAGCGCATCGAGCACCTGGCCGCGCACGCGGCGGGCAGCGTACGCGCCGAACGACGCCCCGACCTCGCCCCGATACCGCTGGTCCGCCTGCACCAAGCCGACCACGCCCCAGGCGATCAGGTCCTCGCGGTCCGCCCCCCGACAGCGCGGATCCAGTGACCGTGCCGCCACTGCTTTCGCGAAGGCAAGGTGGGCGATGATGCGTTCGCCGCTAGCCGTTCCGTCCAACCCTGGTCACGCTCCCCGGGCCGCAACCTATTAATGCTTGGCGCGGGTGTCAATAGCGAATTGACGAAGATATCCACAGGAGTTGTACGGTCGCGACGGCGCATAACCTTGCCAGCGGTGCTCGCGCTCAAAGTGTCGGCGGTCCTGATGTGGCTGGTCGCCGCCGGCTTCGGTATCCCCGGGCCGACTGTTCACCGGCCTCTGCGCGCTCGAGGCGTACGCGGGGTGGTTGCTCTGGAACGGCGAGAGCCTCGGCGCGCTGATCACCCTTGCGCTCCTGCCCATCGAGGTGGTGTTCTGGGCGGGGTTCGCCGTACCGTTCCCGCCGCTGATCGCGATCGCCCGTCTCGGACTGCTCGCGGCTGGGTCGTCGGCTCTTAAATAGCGAGTTGACGAAGATATCCACGGAAGCCGAACGCTATTTCGACCGGTATGCGTATCCGGACTGGCTGCGCGCGCACAGCCTGCTGGTCGGCCGGATCGCGCAGACGATCGCGGCGGCTCACGCCGACGTTGGCGACTCCGAGCGCGATATCGCGCTCGCCGGGTATCTCCATGACATCGGGCGCAGCCCGCTGGTCGCCAACGACACCCGCGAGCACAACGAGCTGTCGGCGCTCATCCTCGCCGCCGAAGGGCTCTCGGGTTCGGTCGAGCCCGCTCGCCGGCACGCCATCTACACCGTGCTCGTTCGCGCGACAGCGCCCGTGACGCTCGCGGACAAGATCGTCTACGTCGCGGACCGCCGCGGCGGCATGAAGGTCGAGACGGTGGAGGCGCGCGCACGCGACACCGCCCGCCGGCATCCACGTTTTGCGGACGACATCGAGCGGGCGCTACCGGTCGCGAAGGCGCTCGAGAGGGAAGTATTCGAGGGGCTACCGTTCGCACCCGAAGAGCTGGAGGCGCATCTCATCACATGAGCAACTTCTTCCGGCTGCAGAAGCACATCGACGAGCTGTCGGCGATCGGCGCTCGCGATGGCGCGATCACGCGTCTCGGGCTGTCGGCCGAGGAGCAAGCCGCCCGCGATCTGGTCGGGTCCTGGTGCGCCGCGCGGGGCGCGCAGCTGCGTCGCGACGCGGCCGCGAATCTGTTCGCGCGATTCCCTGGCGAGCGCGACAAGGATCCCCTGGTGCTCGTCGGCTCGCACGTCGATTCGGTGCCCGAGGGTGGTCGATTCGACGGCGCGCTCGGCGTGATCTGCGCGGTCGAGGCGATCGAGTCGCTCCTGGACGTTGGCACGCGCTTCCAACGGCCGATCGAGGTCGTGGCCTGGGCCGATGAGGAGGGCGCGCGGTTCGGCATCGGTCTGTTCGGATCCGCGGCCGCGTTCGGCCGCCTTCCCGCGCGCGCGGGCGAGCGCACCGATCGGAGCGGGATCTCGATCGCGGACGCGCTACGCGCGCTCGGTGAGCAGGGCGATCCGGCTCTCGCGGTGCGTGACCCGCGCGAGATCGCGGCCTATCTCGAGCTCCACATCGAGCAGGGGCCGCGGCTCGCGGAAGCGAATCGCCCGCTCGGCGTCGTGAGCGACATCGTCGGGATCGTGCATGGTCGCGTCACGGTGAAGGG
>JALYLT010000221.1 GCA_030774095.1 Chloroflexota bacterium | reverse complement strand
ATGCACGTCTTTCGTGAGTCGCGCTTCGCGCATGAGCAGCGCCATGCCATCGGCCTCGCGTCCCTGTATGCGCTCGGGCACGCGTCCGTCGTCCTCGTGCTCGGCGTGCTGGCGCTGACGCTCGGCGCGGTCCTGCCGGACTGGGTCGACCCGATCCTGGAGAAGGTCGTCGGCGTCACGCTGGTCCTGCTGGGCGCGTGGGTGATCTATTCGGTGGTGCAGTACCTCCGGGGCAAGAGCGAATTCCGGCTTCGCAGCCGCTGGATGCTGGTCTTCGCTCTCGCGCGCAACGGCTGGGACGCCCTGCAGGCGCGCATCCATGGACACGAACACCGGCCCTCCGCGCACTCGACGCAGTACGGTCCGCGCACCGCGTTCGGCGTCGGGATGATCCACGGCATCGGTGCGGAGACCGGCACGCAGGCCCTGCTTCTCGCCGGCATCGCCGGCGTCACCGGCACCACCGGCATCGTGATCCTTCTCGCCTTCGTCGTCGGCCTGCTCCTCTCGAACACGCTCATCGCGGTCGTGAGTGCCAGCGGCTTCATCGGGGCTCAGCGAATGCGGACGGTCTACGTGATCGTCGGCGCGTTCGCCGGCGTGGCGAGCCTCGTCATCGGCGCGCTCTTCATCGTCGGGCTCGGGACGGCGCTGCCCGATCTGCAGCAGCTCCTCTTCGGCGGCGAGGGCTAGAAGCCGGCGAGGATCTCCTGGCCTTCGGCGCTCTTGATGAAATCGAAGAAAGCCGCGACCGTCGGCTTCAAGCGGGCAGGATCGGGGTGCAGCGTGAGGATGATCGGCCGGCGTACCGGATAGGCGCCGCTGTTCACATTGCGCGTCGTTGCAGCGATGCCGTCGAGCGCGAGCAGGTGCAGCGTCGGGTCTTCCGCAGTCGTCTTCTGGATCGTGATCATCGCGATCGCGCTCTTGAAGTCACGGACCGCCTGATAGGTCGGGCCGGACTCGACGACCTCGATGACGTTCTTGCCGTAGGCGGGTTTGCCGTCGAAGAAGTACGTCTCGAAGCTCGCGCGGGTCGAGCTTCCATTCTCACGAACGAGCGGCCGTATCTCACCGGGCTGCCCGCCGACCTGCGACCAATCCGTGATCTCGCCCGCGTAGATCTTGCGCACCTGTTCCTTCGTTAGAGCGCCGATGACGTTCGATGGGTTGACCGCGAGGCCGGTGCCGGTCCCCGCATAGGGGACCGCCACGAGGCGCGCCTTCTCTTCCGGCTTGAGATCGCGGCTCAGGAAGCCGAAGTCAGCGTCGCCGTTCGCTACGAGTGCGACGCTTGTGTCGGCGCCGACGTCCTCGAGCTTGAAGGTGACGCCGGGATGCCGTTCCTGGAAACGTTTCGCGAGCGCGGTGAGCGACTCGAGGCCGGCCCCGGTGCCGACACCTCGGTAGGTCCCGCCGGGCACCGTCGAAGCCTTTTGCGACCCGGCCGTCAGGCCACCACAGGCGACCAGCGCCGCGGCCACGATGACAGCGAGGGAGCGATAGAGGTCGTGTCGCATGGGCCGAGTCATTGTCGGCCATGTCCGCGTAAGCCCGCGGGATCGAACCGATATCGTTCGGGCAGGTGACGGCCATCTCCGCGCTGCGCGTCGGTGTTCTCGCCGCGGCCGCGATCCTTTCGCTCACGGCCTGCGAAGGCTGGAACAAAGGGCAGGGCATCACCGTCCTCGACGCGCATGTGGTGCGGGTGCTCGAGACCGGCGATCGCAACACGACGGCGATCGGCATGCGCCAGCCGTTCCAACGACTCGAGCTCCAGCTCGACAGCGGCCTCTTTCGCGGCGAGCTGGTGGTCGTGGAGTGGGGCGGCCGGCGCGCTCTGGACCCCGGCGGCTTCTTGCGGGCCGGCGACCGCGTGCTCCTGACCGAGACCCGCGACGGTCAACAGCGCACGTACGCGATCGAAGAGATCGTGCGGCTGCCGGGTCTTCTTCCGTTCGCACTATTCCTCTTCGCGGCGCTCGTCGCGGTCGCGCGGCTCAAGGGACTTGCCGCGCTCGCGGGCCTGGCCTCGAGCATCGCGGTGTTCCTGCTCGCGATCGTGCCGGCGCTCCAGCGTGGCGGCGATCCGCTGCTCGCGACCCTGGCCGGCGCGGCCGCGGTCGTGACCGTGTCGGTCATCGTCGTCCATGGTCCGAACTGGAAGAGCGTCGCCGCGCTCCTGGGGACGTACGCCGGTCTCGCGATCGTCGCGCTCATCGGTCTGTTGGGGGTGACCGCCCTTCGCATCACCGGCCTTGGATCGGAGGACGAGATCTTTCTCGCGCTCGGGACGGACGGTCGCATCGACATGCAGCGTCTCGTGCTCGCGGGCGTCATCGTCGGGTCGCTCGGTGCCCTCGTCGACATGTGCGTGGGGCAGGCCTCGGCAACGATGGAGCTGGCGGCGGTCCATCCGGCGATCGAGCCACGCGCGCTCTTCCGCTCGGCGCTCAACGTCGGACAGGATCACATCGGCTCGCTCGTGAATACCCTCGCGCTGGCGTACTTCGGCGGTGCGATGCCGCTGATCCTGCTGCTCTCGCTCGGCTTCCAGCCGCTCGCGGTCGCGCTCAACAGCGAGGAGATCGTCGAGTCGATGCTCACCGTGCTCGCCGCGAGCGTCGGCCTGGTCCTGTGCGTGCCGATCACGACCGCCATCGCGGTGTACTTCGTAGGGCGCCGTGTGACCTAGAGCGTGGCCTGTTCGCGGCGGCAGCGCGCGCAGAGACCGTAAAAGTCGAGGCGCTCGTGATCGACCTGGAAGTCGTGGCGGTCGCGGATGCCGCGAAGCACCGGTCGAAGGATCGTCTCGTCGACGTCCTCGACGCGCTGGCAGCTCGTGCACACCAGGTGATGGTGATGCTCGGAGACACAGGCGACGTACGCGGACACGTGACCCGGTCGTTCGAGTCGCGTCGCCATGCCCGCTTCGACCTGGGCCTCTAAGGCCCGGTAGATGGTGGCGAGGCCCAGACGCGGATGGCCACGATGGAGGCGCTCGTAGAGCTCCTGCGCGGAGACGGCCTGCCGCTCGGCGGCGAGCGCCTGCGCGACGATGACCCTCTGCTTGGTGAGTCGTCTGCCGCGTGAGGTGATCCGCTTCGCCAGGGCCGTCCGGGTCGCTATCCGAGCCATGCGTACAGCATAGCCGGATCATCCAACTTTCGAGTATGATTCTCAATACACTATTGAGAGTCATTCTCGCATGGAGAGACATTCGATGCGGACACTTGTGATCACGGTGGCGCTTCTACTCGCGGTCGCGCCGCTCCCGGCGTGCGGCTCTGCCGGCGGCGGTAACCCGCAGGTCCTGACGACGACCACGATCCTGGCCGACATGGCGAAGCAGGTCGCCGGCGACCGCATGACCGTGGGCTCGATCGTGCCGGCCGGCGCGCACGTCGAGGAGTACGAGCCGCGGCCGGACGACGCCAAGCGGATGTCCGAGGCGAAGCTCGTGATCACGAACGGCTTGGATCTCGACAAGTGGGTCCTTCCCCTGCTGCGCAACGCGAAGAGCGGAACGCTGGTCGTCACGGTGACCGACGGCCTGCCCGACATCGAAGAGAACCCCCACATGTGGTTCGACCCGGCGCTCGCGCGACAGTACGTGGACAAGATCCGCGACGCGCTCAGCGCGTTCGATCCGGCCGGAAAGGATGCATACGGGGCGAACGCGAAGACGTACTCGGACCAGCTCGTCAGCCTCGAGGCCGAGCTCAAGTCGAAGGTCGCCACTCTCCCTGCGGACCGCCGGAGGCTGGTGACCTCGCACGACGCTTTCCCGTACTTCGCGAAGGCGTTCGGCTTCGACATCGTCGGCTTCGCGCAGCCGGAGCCCGGGAAGCCGCCGTCGGCCGGCGAGCTCGCGGAGCTCGTCGAGAAGGTGAGGTCCGCGAAGGTGCCGGCGATCTTCTCGGAGGCCGGCGGCTCAGCGCAGCTCGCGGAGACCGTCGGAAAAGAGACGGGGGCGAAGGTCGTGACGGATCTGCCTACCGACAGCCTGCTCGACAAGCCCGCCGACTCGTACGCCGGGCTGATGCGCGTGGTCGTCGACAAGATCGTCGCGGCGCTGAAGTAACGGAACGAGTGCGGGCTCAGGCTCGCGTATCGTCGCTGTCCGTGAGCGAACCTCCGGTCATCGAGCTGCACGGCGTCCGCGCCGGCTACGACGGACGGACGGTCATCAGGGATGTCGATCTCACCGTGCGCCGAGGTGAGCTCGTCGCGCTCGTCGGCGCGAACGGCGCTGGCAAATCGACACTGCTGAAGGTCATCGTCGGCCTGCTACGAC
>JALYLT010000220.1 GCA_030774095.1 Chloroflexota bacterium | reverse complement strand
TCCTCAGGCACGGCCGCCGCGACGGCGGCGCGCAGCTTCGCCGCCGCTCCGGAGTGGCGGCTTGCGAACGCGATCGCCAGGTACCGCGCGTCGCTCGTACGTGCCCCCTTAAAACAGAAAAGCCTCCCTACCTGGGAGGCTTCGGGTTTCGCTTGGTCTGGTCGCTAGCTCCGTCCGCCTCCCAACGTCTGGTGACCCATCTCGAGGACGAGAAGGTCGACCGGGACGATGACGACGATCGGCTGTGACACGAGGTCGTCAGGCTAGTGCGTCACGCACACTCGGTCAATGTTTACAGGGATGTTCCGCGTATCAGTCGCCCCGGTTTTCCACGATCCGGGAAAGGTGGGCCAGGGTCCGCGCATCAGGCTGACCGCCGAAGAACTTCTGCAGGCATGCGCCAAAGATCGGTTCTCCGGGAGCCGCGTGCGCAAAGAGCGTCATGGACGAGTGGAATTTCAGATCGTCGGGATCGTCGAAGATCTCCTCAACCGAGCGTCCTTCGATGCTCGCGACCATCGTGGCGCACTCGCGCAGGCGGGGGCCAAGCACCGGATGCGCTAAGAAGGCGGCGGCTTCGGCAAGCGACGATACGGCGAACGACTGTGACGTCAGGCTATGGCCGAGGCCCGAGATCTGCGGAAAGATGAACCACATCCAGTGACTGCGCTTGCGGCCGGCGCGGAGCTCACCCAGTACGGTCTCGTATACGGGCTGCTGCGCAGTGACAAAGCGCTGCAATTGAAAGCGATCGTCCATCGCCCGCGGCGAATCCTACTGGTCAGCCTCCCGACATCGCCGGCAGGATCTCCACGACCTTCGCCGTACTCAGATCGGCGTTCTGTTCTAGGAACCGGGCGTCCTCGCCGTCCACGAAGACGGTGACGAAGCGGCCGAAGGCTCCGTCTTGGAGGACGCGCGCGCCGAGCTCCGGATAGCGCGTGGCGATCTCGCTCTGGAGCGACGCCAGGTCGGTCGCGTTGACCTCGATCGTGCGCTCGCCGCCAACGGCGGAGCGCAGCGGTGTGGGTAGACGCACGGTAACGCTCATGCAAGCACCTCCTCGTACGCGAGACGGAACGCGTCGGCGTCGGCGTCGATGACCGGACCGAGCGCGCTCTCTTCCGGGCCACCCTTGTAGCCGTTGCCGGTGAGGTAGAGGACGACGGTCTCACCGGGATGGAAGACGCCGCGTGACGCGAGCTGCTTCGCGGTCGCGACCACGACACCACCGGCGGGCTCGACGAGCACGCCCTCGGTCGTCGCGAGCAGCGTTGCCCCTTCGCGGATCTCGTCGTCGCTCACCGACGCCGCGCTTCCGCGCGTGTCGCGGATGATCTTCACCGAGCCGTCGCCATCGGCCGGCGCGCCGATCGCGAGCGACTTCGCGAGCGTGTCGGGCCGGCGCACCGGCTCGACCGGGCGCCAGTTGTCGAGCACCGCGTCGGACACAGGCGCGCATCCGGCCGGCTGCGCGGCGTGGATGTGGAAATGCGAGTCCGGCACGAGGCCGGTCGCGCGAAGCTGATTCGCGGCGGTGGCCTGACGCGTTAGGAGCGCGCCCGATCCGACCGGCACGACGATGTGATGCGGAAGTGTCCAGCCGAGCTGCTCGGCGCACTCGAACAGGAGAGTCTTGCTGCCCTCCGCGTAGTACGGACGCAGCGTGAAGTTCACAAAGCCCCAGCCGTACTCGTCGGCGAGCCGGCCACAGAGACGGTTGACCGCGTCATATGCGCCGCGCACCCGCACGACCGTTGCGCCATACGCCGCAGCGCTCGCGATCTTTCCGGACTCGATGTCCGCCGGCACGAACACGAATGCGCGAAGGCCGTTGCGTGCCGCGGCAGCGGCGACCGCTCCGGCGAGGTTGCCGGTCGATGCGCACGCGATCGTGTCGAGTCCGAGCTCGAGCGCGCGCGCGAGCGCGACCGACACCGGGCGATCCTTGAACGAGAGCGTCGGATTGCGCGTGTCGTCCTTCAGATAGAGCCGCTCGATCCCGAGCGCGTCGCCGAGGCGATTCGCTTCGATGAGCGGCGTCCAGCCCACCGGCCAGTGGGTCGCGGGCGCCGCTACCGGGAGCAGCGGCGCATACCGCCAGAGCGACTGCGGTCCGCTCTCGATGTCGGCGCGGAGCGTCGCGGTCTCGAAGACCCCGAGGTCGTACTCCGGTTCGATCGGTCCCAGGCACTCGCCACACACGTAGCGCTCATCGGCGGGCTGCAACGCGGCGCAAGCACGACAGCGCAGTCCGCGAAGTGCGGTGATCTCCTTCAGTGTCGTCGCCATGTCCGTTCTCCTCTCAAAATCAAAAAGGCCTCCCGAACGGGAGGCCTCGAAATACCGAAGGTGCGCGAAGACGGGTCGGGCTCAGCCTCCCAAACGCGTAGCAGGCCCCGCCATGGGGGCCATCGGCATGGACATGGAGATCCGCTGAGTCATCGTCCGATGACCGTAGCGACGAGCGCACACCAGCGTCAACCGCGCCGCCGGGGCGTCGGGCAGGTTGCACAAGGTCCGTACACTGACGCTCTTTCTATGGGGAGGGCGAGCACGTGAGCTTTCAGGACAAGACCTTGACCTGTCGCGACTGTGGCCAGGAGTTCATCTGGACCGCCGGCGAGCAGGAGTTCTACGCCTCGCGCGGACTTCAGAACGCACCAAGCCGTTGCCCGGCCGATCGCGCCGCGCGTCGCGCGGGTGGCGGCGGCGGCGGCGGTGGTGGTGGCGGCGGCGGATACGGCGGCGGTCAACGCGAGATGTTCAGCGCGGTCTGCAGCAACTGCGGCAAGGAAGCCCGCGTGCCGTTCCAGCCGCGCGGCGACAAGCCGGTGTACTGCTCCGACTGCTTCGAGCAGAAGCGGCCGCCGAGGAACGCGTACTAGCGCGACTCGCGCTGGTCGCAATAGTCGAGGAAGTCGACGTCGCCGGGCGAGCGCCCGAGCTGCGTGAGCAGCTGCGCTGATTCGGATCGATGTTGCTGGCTGTGCGTGACCATATGTAGCAGGAAGTACCAGAGCGGGAGCGTCTTCTCCGCATCGAGATCCGCGCTGCGCCCAAGCGTCTCGTCGTCGAGGCTCGCGACCCACTCGCGCATCTCGCCCTCGTCGCGCGTCCAGTGATCCGCGAGCGTCGCGACATTGCGGTAGTCCGAGATGGGCAGGGCCTTACGCCACTCATCCTCGGGTCGGCGTTGTAGTCGTCGCCTCCAGCTCATCTCCACGTCGAGCGTGTGCACGAGCGTGGCGCGCAGGTCACGCCCCGCGATGACCGACGGCAAGGTGAACTGCGCATCGGTGAGGCGCGCGGCGCTCGCGAGGACCTTGCGGTGGGCCCAGTACATGTAATCGAAGAGGGTGATGAGATCGCGCTGGCGCATGAGCCGATGCTATCCGGACAGTACGATGGACCCATCGAGACGATCTGGCGCCCGAGCGAAGAAACGATCGACCGCGCGAACATCACGCGCTATCTGGAGTGGCTCGCGCGGCATCGCGCTCTGAGCTTTGCGAATTACCAGGAGTTGTGGCGCTGGTCAGCTACGGATCTCGACGCCTTCTGGTCGTCCATCTGGGAGTACTTCGGTGTGCGCTCCAGCCAGCGCTACGAGCGCGTCCTCGGCCGGGACTCGATGCCCGGCGCGTCGTGGTTCCCCGGCGCTGAGCTGAGCTACGCCGAGCACGCGCTCGCGCGACGCGACGATCACCCGGCGCTCATCGCACGCTCCGAAACGCGCGGGCTCGAGAACACCACCACCGTGACCTATGCGGAGCTCGCGCGGCAGGTCGCCGCCGTCCGCGCCGGACTCGTCCGGCTTGGCGTCGCGCGCGGCGACCGCGTGGTCGCGTACATGCCGAACATCCCCGAGACCGTCGCCGCGTTCCTCGCGACATCGAGCCTCGGCGCGATCTGGTCGAGCTGCTCGCCGGACTTCGGGACGCGTGCGGTCATCGACCGCTTCGGTCAGCTCGATCCGAAGGTCCTCTTCGTCGTCGATGGTTATCGCTACGGCGGTCGCGACTTCGACCGCATGGGCGAGCTCGCCGACATCGAACGCGCACTGCCAAGCCTGAAGGCGACGGTCGCGCTCCCGTATCTGCGGCCGGACGTGGTGCCGGCACGATCGGAAACGCGTATGTCGTGGGCCGAGCTCGCGTCAGAAGCTGCCCCGCTCGAGTTCGCGCAGCTCCCGTTCGAGCATCCGCTGTGGGTGCTCTACACATCGGGCACCACCGGCCTGCCGAAGGGACTCGTGCACAGCCAGGGTGGGATCCTCCTCGAGCACCTCAAGTCGCTCGCGCTGCATCA
>JALYLT010000219.1 GCA_030774095.1 Chloroflexota bacterium | reverse complement strand
GGACTCTTCGCGTTCTTCATCGTCGTGGTCACCGGGACCGTGCTCTATCCGGCCGGGATCCAGGTGACGTCGGCCGAAGCGGCGGCGCAGGCGCTCGTCCCCCTCGCGGGCGCGAGCGCGGGACTGCTGTTCGCGGTGGGTCTCTGCGGCGCGTCGCTGCTCGGCGCGGTCGTCATGCCGCTGTCAACGTCGTACGCCATCTGCGAAGCCTTCGGCTGGGAATCCGGCATCAGCAAGAACTTCCGCGAGGCGCCGGTGTTCATGAGCCTCTTCACGCTCTTGCTCGTGCTCGGCGCGGTCGTCGTGCTGATCCCGGGCATCTCGCTCATTCCGCTGATCATCTCGGCCCAGATCGCGAACGGCGTGCTGCTGCCGATCGTGCTGATCTTCATCCTGCGGCTCGCGACCGACCGTCGACTCATGGGCCCCGCGGTGAACGGGCGCACGACGACGATCCTCGGCTGGGGCGTCGTCGCGATCGCCGGTTCGCTGTCGATCGCGTACCTGCTCACGTCCCTGTTCGCGACTTAGCGAGCGGTCAGTCGCGTATGCGTGTCACCGTAACGTCATGAGGGCCGTCGTCGTAGGCGCGCTCGCCGTTCTGCTGGCCACCGCGTGCCAGTCCACGCCGCCCACACAGGTGGTGCAGGCATCCGGCGCGACCAGCGCGCCGGGCATCGTCGCGCCGGCGGTGGCGGTCCTCGCGCACGCGATCAGCGTCCCCGCGGACCACCGCTATGTCTCGCTGTCCGACGGGCAGACCGGACGGATCCTGCTCGTCGATCTCGTCAAGGGGACGAGCACGGAGATCGTCGCCGCCCGGGGCTCTCCCGGACGGCCCTACTACGCGCCCTCGTTCAGCGAGTCCGCCGACGGGAAGCGGCTCCTCGTCGCCGCGGTCGGTCCCGCGGCTCGGTCGGCGCTGTACCTCATCGACGTCGCCGCCGGCGGTGCGACGCTCCTCTACGAGGATGAGGAGATCTGGTCCATCGGCTCTCTGCACGGCGTGATCAGCCCCGACGGCGCGCGCTACGCGCTCCACGGCCACGACGGCGTTCGCGTCGGCGATACCGCGGGCGGAGCAACGCGGCTGTTCCTCCAGGACGACGACCCGGCCGACATGGCGAGGATCTGGTACCCCCTGGCGTGGTCGCTCGATCGGAGCGCGATCGTCCTCGGGCAGGGCACCGACACGGTCACCACGCTCGCTGCGTTCCGAGCGGCAGGCGGCGACCCTTACTGGACCGGCACAGGTTCGCAGGTCAGCTGGCGGGGGAAGCCGCCGTTCCTCGCGGTGGCGGGCAGCGCCGGCACGTTCGGCGGGGAGAATCGCGTGTACGCCGTCGATCCGAACGATGGCCAGATCCGGGATCTCGAACCGCTCACCGCGAAATACTTCGCCTCGATCGCCTGGCATCCGAGCGCCGACCGCGTCCTGTATACGGCCGCGGACAGCCAGTTCGCGGAGTCCCACGTCTACACGCGCTCGCTCACCGAAGACCTCCCGAAGCGGATCGAGTCGCCGAAGAAGGTCTGGGAGGCGTGGTGGTCGAGCGACGGGTCGCGCATCTACGCGACCGCCGCCCGCGATGCGACGGCTGGCGCACCGGGCGTGGGCGACTTCGACATCCTGGAGCTGCCGGGTGGCCGCGTCGTCGCGTCGGTGTGTCGGGCCGATCAGCGCGGGCAGTGCCGCTAGCGGCTCACGCGCACGGCGGAGTCGGGGAGCGTAAGCAGAACATGACAGCGGTCGTTGAGAGCACATCACTGAGATAGCTCACCGAATCGTCACCGCCGCTCTGCGACCAGAGCCGCGTCCCATCCTTGGACCACCACGGCACGCCGATGAAGACTGACTCCTTGAGTTTCGTGCCTGTGCCGTCGACCTTGCGCATCCAGATCGTGGCGGGCCGGTTCGCGCCACAGCAGAGTGGAACCTCGTATACGAAGAAGCGGTCCAGCGCGGGGTGCCACTGCGCGTCGTTGATGATGGTCTCGCCAGCCGGCACGTACACCTCATGGGGCTGACCGGCGGCGACCGTGGTCGTGTAGACGAAGGAGCGTCCCCCGAACGCGTTGCGCGAGCTCGCAACGAGCAAGCTCTGTTCGCCTCCACGCCAGTCGATGGCGTGACCCGGGCCCAGCAGGCGTGCATTGCCGCGAGTGAACTGTCCGCTGCCCATGTCGAACGTGGTCTCTCCCGCCTGTAGTTGCACCACACCCATTCGACTCCCACCTGTGTCAGAAGTGCTCACCGCGAGCCACGTGCCATCCCTCGACCACGCGACCGGCTGCGGCGGCGAGCCCACGATCTGTGGATCCGACGCGACGATGCGCTTCGGGTCGGGACCCGCGCGGGCATCGGCGATGAAGACGCCGGTGCTGTTGGCATCGCCGAGGCGCGCGTACGCGTAGCGCGTGCCATCGGGCGACACGACCGGTGTGCTGAACGATGGCGCGGGATCCGTGAGTAGGACGAGCACCTCGCCCGTCTGCGGGCGCACCAGATAGTGGACCGTCCGCTGCTGGGAGAATCGACGCGCGATCACCAGCACGCGGCCGTCGTCAGAGGCGCCGAACGCAACGGTCTGCACCTCCGGCCCGCCGACCGGCGGCGCTGGGTCGAAGCGCACCACTTCGACCGGCGGCCGCGTGGCCGAGGAATCGAATAACAGGATCCGCGTGGTGTCCTGTGCGCCGACCGAGAAGAAGTGCGGATCCGCGGGCAGCGTCGGGACCGCGGTCACATGGATGTCTGCCGTAGACGCTGGCGAGGCCGACGGAGACGGGGATGGCCCAGCTGGGATCAGCGAGGACGACGCCACGGCCGACAGCGTTGGCGTCGGTGACTCGGGAGCGGAGCTCGTCGGAGTGGGAGCCAGCGGCAAGCATGCGCTCGCCATCACGGTCAGCGCGAGGGCGAACGTGACGAACGCGAAACCGCGGCGCACCGGTCCGACTCTAAAGGCGTGCGCTAGCGCGGCTGGTCGAGCACCTCACCGAAGGCGTCGAGCCAGCGGTCCGGATTCTCCTGAAAAATGACCTTGCAGCGGTCGCGGTCGAACTCGTAGTAGCGACCCTCATACCGAAGACGGATTCGGTCCGCCGCGAGCGCGGTCTTGCACACGACGCAGACCGCGGCCATCAGATCGGCTCGAGCTCGAGAAGCGGTTGGTGCGCGCGCACGAGCTGCCCGTTCTCGGCGAAGATGCGCTTCACCTTCCCGCCGGCGGTGGACCGGATCTCGTTGAAGAGCTTCATCGCCTCGATGAGCGCGATGACGTCACCCTTGTTCACGACCGCGCCGATCTGGACGAACGGCGGGGCCTGCGGTGTCGGCGAGCGATAGAAGACGCCCGTGAGCGGCGCGTTCACCGTCGGGAGCTCGCCCTTCGTCTGCTGGTCCGGTCCGGTGACCGTCACGCCGAGCGCGCCGGCGCCATCTCGCTCTGCCGATCGGCCTGGGGGCTGGGGGGCGTAGCCCCCCATGGTCGTCTTGCTCACCTTCACGCGCAGCCCGCCGCGGCGGATCTCGAGCTGCTGCACGTCCTCCGCGGCAAGGCGCTGCAACAGCTCGGTCACGAGCGCGTTCGCATCGGCGCGGAGCTTCTTCGGATGATCTGCCATCGTCAGGCCCACCGCCGCAGGAGCAGCGCCGCGTTGTGGCCACCGAACCCCATCGAATTGGACAGCGACACGTCGACCTGCTGCTTGCGCATCACGTTCGGCACATAGTCGAGGTCGCAGTCGGGATCGGGCACTTCCTGGTTGATCGTCGGTGGCAGCACGCCGTCGCGCATCGCGAGCGCGCAGAAGATCGCTTCGATCGCGCCGGCGGCGCCGAGGGTGTGTCCGGTCATGGACTTCGTCGATGACACCGCGAGCTTGTAGGCGTGGTCGCCGAAGAGCGTCTTCACGGCGGCGGTCTCTGACCCGTCATTCGCCGGCGTCGACGTGCCGTGCGCGTTGATGTAGCCGACATCGGTCGGCGCGATGCCGGCGCTCTCGATGGCCATGCGCATCGCACGCACGGCGCCCTCGCCGCCCTCGGCCGGCGCGGTCACGTGGTGGGCATCCGCGCTCTGGCCGTAGCCGATGAGCTCCGCGACGATGTGGGCACCGCGCGCACGCGCGAACTCAAGCTCCTCGAGGATCACGGCTCCGCCGCCCTCGCTGAACACGAACCCGTCGCGCTCCTTGTCGAACGGTCGCGACGCCTTCTCCGGCGCGTTGTTGCGGCGCGACAGCGCGTGGGCCTGGTTGAACGCGGCGATCGCGATCTTGATGAGGCCCGCCTCGGAGCCGCCCGCGATCATCACGTC
>JALYLT010000218.1 GCA_030774095.1 Chloroflexota bacterium | reverse complement strand
GCTGCATGACGCGTGCTCGGCGCTCATTTACAGTCGGCACAGATGCACGTCGTTCGGTCGTACATCCGCTCCGTCGCGCTCCTCCTCGCCACCATCCTCGTCGTCGCCGCTTGCGACGGCCCGAAGACGATCGAGTTCGCCCCCTCGCCGACCTCGCCGGCCGCGCGCCCGAGTCCGACGCCGCGCGCGACGCTCGCTCCCGACGCTCCCTGCGAGGACTGCTGGCCGCTGAGCGGCCTACCCGCTGCGAGCGGCGCGGCGACGGACCGCAAGCCGCTTGTGATCAAGATCGACAACGCGCCGGCCGCGCGGCCCCATTACGGCATCACGCAGGCGGACATGGTCTTCGAGATCATCGTCGAGGGTGGTGTCACGCGGCTCGCGGCGATCTTCCACGCGCAGGACCCAGCAACGATCGGCAGCGTGCGCTCGGCGCGGCTCGTCGACCGCTCGCTCACGCCGATGGTCCGCGGCGCGCTCGTGTACTCCGGCACATCCGCGTATGCCTGGGAGCTGATCAGCAAGGACGCCGGTCAGGGCAAGTACGTCGAGCTCTCCGCCGACCACGCGCAGGGCTACTACCGCGTGACCTTCCGCGCGGCGCCGTACAACCTCTTCACCAGCGGGGCGAACCAGCGGCAGAACCTGAAGCAGCTCGGCGCCGAGACCTCGACGGACATCCCGAAGTGGGCGTTCCTCGTTTCGCAGGATCACCCCGCCACCCTCGCGGGCATGACGGGCGGCGCGCCGGCGACGGAGATCTCGATCCCGTATCGCGCGGACACCTCCGCGGTGAGCTATCAGTACGACGCGGCGACGAAGACCTACGCGCGCTTCCAGAACTCGGCCGGGCGGGCGGTCCGAGACGTTGATGCCGTCACGAACAAGCCGGTCGCCGCGACGGACGTCGTGATCATCCAGACCGAGATTTGGGACGTGCCGGACATCGTCGATGCCGCGGGCGCATTCTCGAACGACATGCGCATGACCGGAACCGGGCCGGCCACGGTCTTCCGCGACGGCCTTCGCCAGGACGGCACGTGGTCGCGCAAGGACGACCTGTCGCCCTTCGTGTTCAAGAACGCCTCAGGCGAGCAGATCCTTCTTTCGCCCGGGCAGCCCTGGATCCACGTAGTCCCGAACGAGATGAAAGTCACGTCTCAGTGATGCTGCGGCGCTGAGAGGAAAACAGAAGGGCCGCCATTTCTGGCGGCCCTTTCTTCATTCGGTGCGTGAGCAGGCTAGAGGTAGGCGCCGAAGGTGGTCGTGATCCAGTTCAGGTTCCAGCTCCGGTCGAGGCGGTACACACCACCGACGCCGGCGCAGGTGCGCTGGAGGCCATACGAGGTGACACCGCCGATGACGTTCGAGTACCCGACGAAGTTGGGGCCGCCCGAGTCGCCGAAGCACGTGCCGCCCGTGTTGGCGTTGTTCGACAGCAACATCGAGAAGTCACCGGTGAATCCGGTGTTGATCTGGAGCAGGTGAGGGTACGCGACCATGCGGATGCGAAGAGCGGAATTCTTCCATGCCGCGGCGGTCGGGAAGGACTGCTGCAGCCCGTAGCCAACGGCCGTGAACCTCGTGCTGCTCGAGGGCTTCAGCGAGTCGAGCTGATCGACCCTTGGCAGGGCTCCGTACTTCTTCATCGTGATCGCCGAGTCGAGGACGACAACGCCGAGGTCGCGAACGTAGAAGTGGTTGGGGTCGTAGTCCGGGTGCGTGTACGGAGTGCCTCCGACATCACCCGTGTACGGGTAGCCGTTCGCCGGGATCCCAGACTGGACGTCGGCGGCGAACCAGATCTCGACGTGCGCCGCGGGCGCCTCCGTGCAGTGGCCGGCCGTGACGAACAGCATGGACGACAGCAGCGTGCCGCTGCACCGCCACAGTGGGTTCCTATTCGCGTCCTGCGCGACCATGAGTCCGACGTACGGATGACCGTTCCCGTCGAGATTGCCATCGGTGATCGCGTTCGCCGGGCCCGCGCCGAGCACGAGACCGACGACGAGCGTGACAAGCAGTGTCAGTGACTTGACCATGTCTCCCCTTCCCATTTGCAGCCGAGACGGTTGGGCCGCCCGGTCTGTGGCAAACAGCGGTACGCGGTACGCCCTGTGATTTCGAGCGCTCAAGCGAGCAGCGGCGCTAATCTCGCTCTGTGATCTTCTACCGCGACCATCGAAGAGAGCGACTCGAGATCCCGCCCGAGCGACGCCAGCTGCGCCGCGTGCCGCGCGTGCTGGCCTCGTCGTTCCGACTCGTCTGGGAAGCAGCACCACGTCGATTCGTGGTCAGTCTCGCGCCGCAGGCCGTCAGCGCAGTTATCGTCGGCGCTCAGCTGGTCATCACGCGCGATCTCATCGCCGCGGTCCTCGCGACCGGTAGCGGAGGTGATGTCGGACGGGTCGGACAGCTGCTGGTCGCGACGATCGGGCTGTCACTTCTCGGCAGCGCGGCCAACCTGGTGCAGAACCAGCAGCAATCGCTCTTGTCGGCGATCGTCGAGCGGCACACGAACTCGGTCCTGCTCGACCGCATCATCGCGATCGACCTGAAGCGCTTCGAGACGCCGGACTTCCAGGACCTGCTGCGACGTGCGATGAACGCGATGGGCCGGATGATGGGCGTGACCGGGGCCGCCATCGGGCTCGTCCGCGGCGCGGCACTCATCATCGGCGTCGCCGCGGCGCTATACGTGCTCCAACCAGTGCTGCTGCTCATCGCGATCATCGGCTTCGTCCCGATGTGGCTCGCGAGCATGGCGACGAGCCGCATCATGTACCGGTTCTTCCGCTCGATGACGCCCAACGAGCGCCAGCGCGGCTACGTCTTCAACCTCTTCACGCAACGCGAGTACGCGAAAGAGATCCGCGCATTCGGTCTCGCGGGCTATCTGCGTGCTCTCTACGAACGTCTCTCCAACGAGCGGCTCGAGGAGCTGCGCAAGAACCTCCGCAAGCGCGCCCGCTATCAGGCGCTGAGCAGCACCGCGTCCGCTGCCGTGAGCGCGCTCACCTACGGCGCGCTCGCGTACCTCGTCATCGAGCACCGCATCGGCGTGGCGGAGGCAGGCGCGGCAGTGGTCGCGAGCCAGCAGCTGAACGGCCAGCTCAATGGGATCGTCCAGAACATGTCGCAGCTGTACGAGGCCAGCCTGTTCCTCGAGGACTGGGAGGAATTCTCCGCGCTCGCGCCGGCGTTGCAGCTCGCTACGCCGGGTCTCGGGACGCCGTTCGAGCACATCGAGCTCGAGCATGTGACGTTCACCTACCCGCGCACGAGTCCCAAGGACCCGGCGCCGGCGCGCGCTGCGCTGTCGGACATATCCCTCGACATACGCAGAGGCGAGGTGATCGCGCTCGTCGGCGAGAACGGCTCGGGGAAGACGACGCTTGCGAAAGTGCTCTGCGGCCTCTACCCGCCCGACGCCGGTCGCGTGCTGTGGGACGGGGTCGACGCGTCGACGCGCGAGCCGGGCTGGATCTTCGATCGCGTCGCGGTCCTCTTCCAGGACTTCGCGCGCTTCATGCTGACGGCGCGCGAGAACATCGGGCTCGGGCGCGTTGAGCGGATCGGCGACGCCGACGCGATCATCCGCGCCGCCGAACGCGCCGGCGCGACATCGTTCATCAACGAGTGGCCGGACCGCTACGACACCATCCTCGGCCCCGTCTTCATGGGCGGGAAGGAGATCTCGATCGGTCAGTGGCAGCGCGTCGCGCTCGCCCGCGCGTTCTTCCGCGATGCGCCGCTCGTGGTGCTCGACGAGCCGACGGCCGCGCTCGATGCGCGCGCCGAGCACGACCTTTTCACCCGCATCCGCGACCTTTTCTCGGGACGGTCCGTGCTGCTCATCTCTCATCGCTTCTCGAGCGTCCGCTCAGCGGATCGCATCTACGTGCTGCACGAGGGACAGATCGTGGAGCACGGCACGCACGACGAGCTCATGCAGCTCGACGGCCGCTACGCGGAGCTCTTCACGATGCAGGCGTCGGCGTACTTCCCGGAGCTGATGAAGACACGCGCCTAGGCCGTAACTGCTTCCTTGCTCCGCCACTCGGCGGCCGACCTGACCCGCGGCAGCGGCGAGAGGATCAGGAAAAGGATCGACGCGGCCATGCCGGCCCATCCGACGGCGATGGCGCTGCGCACGCCGACCTGCTCGGCGATGACGGCAGCGACGAGAGCGCCGATCGGGTAGCCGATGCCGTGCGAGACGACCTCGAGCGTCGCGTTCGCGCGACCGAGGATCCGATCGGGGATGAGCCCCTGGACGAGCGAGATCTCACCGACGCCCTCGATCGTCTGCAGTCCATCGC
>JALYLT010000217.1 GCA_030774095.1 Chloroflexota bacterium | reverse complement strand
GGCCCGCGCCGTTCTTCTCGAGCACGTAGAAGGTCGAGAGGACCTGCGCGGCGAACGCCTCGTGCATCTCGATGAGGCTGATGTCCGAGAGCGAGAGTCCCGCGCGCTTCAGCGCGAGCGGGATCGCGTAGGCAGGCGCGATGAGCAGCTGATCCGCGGGATCGACCGCGGCGTACGCGTAGGAGCGGATCGCGACGAGGCCGGTGCGGCCCTCGGCGCGCGCGCGCTCCTCGGACATGAGGAGGACCGTCGCGGCGCCGTCGGTGAGCGGGCTCGCGTTGCCGGCGGTGATCGTGCCGTGCGCGCGGTCGAAGACCGGACGCAGCGTGGCGAGCTTCTCGATCGTGGTGTCGCGCCGGATGTGGCCGTCGGCGGTCACCGAACGTCCGTTGCGGTACAGCGGAGCGACCTCCTGGCCGAGGCGGCCGTCCTCCCAGCCGCGCGCGGCGTTCGCATGACTCCTGTGGGCCCACGTGTCCTGGGCCTCGCGGGAGATGGCGTTGATCGAGGCCATCGACTCCGCGGACTGGCCCATCGTCAGGCCGGTGCTGGTCTCCCGGATGCCCGGTGCGACCGGCGCGAGGTCGGCGAGACGGACGTCGGCGAAGCTCGTTGCCTTCTGCGGCAGCGTCTTCGCCTGCGACGCGCGCACGAGCGCTCGCGCGAGCTTCGGCGTGTAGGTGATCGGGACGTTCGAGAGACTCTCCGCGCCGCCGGCGAGGGCGGAGGTCGCGGTGCCGACCGCGATGTGATCGGCCGCGGTGGTGATCGCGACGCACGCGGACGCGCACGCCATGCCGACGCTCGCGGCGTAGATGTTGGTCGGCAGACCAAGAGCGAGCACGATCTCGCGCGCGAGGTTGTGGTACGCGACGGGACGCGAAACATTGCCGTAGACGACCTCATCGACGTCCCGCGCCGCCGTTTCTGTACGGGCGAGTGTCTCTGCGGTCGCAACTTTCGCGAGGTCGAGGACGTCGAGGTCAGCGAAGTCAGTGCCCGCTTTCACGAATGGAGTTCGCCAACCCCCGACCACGACCGCCCGCTTCATGCCCGCCATCTGGCCATCGGAACTCGTCATCAGGGTCATGGTACCCGCCCAAACGAACGTTTGGTAGGGACTTTTCCACGTACTGTGCTCGTTTGACGGTGCGTTACTCAGGTATGCGTGGGGAGGCTGTGTTCGCGCTCGAGACTGAGCGCGCCGCGCTGCGCCTCCGGCTCGCGGCGGCCGCGCTCGCCACGACCCTGATCCTGCTGGCTGGACACGGTGCCAGCGCCCTCGCTGCGGCCACCATCCCGACCTTCCTGGCCGGAGCGGTCGTACTCCGCTACGGTCCCGCGGGCCGCTTTCCGCTGGCCCGCGCGCTCGTCGGCAGCACACTCGACGTGGTCGCAGCGACCGCGATCGTCTTCGCGCTCCCGCTCGACTCCCCGTCGTGGATCCTCTACGGCTTCGCGATCGCCAACACCGCCCTCTGGCGCGGTCCGCTGGGCGTCTTCGGCGCGACCGCCGCGTCGATCCTCGCGTACGACATCACGCTCGGCGTGCGCACCGGCGAGGCCCCGGCCTCGTCCCTCTGGGTCGTGCAGGCGCTCATCGCGATCGGTCTCATCAGCGCCGAGCTCGTGTACGGTGCGGTACGCGCGACCGCGGACCGCGAGCGGATGCGCCGTCACGGCCACGCCCTGCGCGCGTTCGCGGAGGCCAGGGGCAGCGGCGCGCTCCTCGACACGCTCCGCGCGCAGATCCTTGCCCTTGGCGCGGTCCACGTCCGTCTCGGTGGCGACGAGAAGGCGCTGAAGGAGTCGCTCGCGGGACGGCCCGGCTTCGTGGAGCGACTCCCGACGCACGAGCACCGCTACATCGCGGTCATCCTTCCCGCGGATCTGGCGAATGGACCCGAGATCGGGACGATCGCGCGTGACCTCATCGCGGACATCGCGCCGCTGGTCGCGTCGGCTGAGCGCGCGGAGAGCGCCGAGCGGCTGCGGGACGCCACCGCACACGCGCTCGATGCGCTGGCCCAGACACCGCGCGAGCAGACGGAGGCGGGAGCGCTCGCCACGCTGACCGTCGCGGCGGCGGCGGTCGCGGGGCGCGCCGCGATCGTACGTCTCGCCGACGGCGTGCTCCTGACCGGCGACCTCGCAAAGAACGAGGCGGTCGAGCTCGCGCGCGGCGGTGGTGCCGCTGCACTTCTCGTCGCGAGCGGCACGCACTGGTCGCGCCCGCTCCTCGCGAAGCTCGACGCGCGCTCCGCGATCGTCGTCACCGCCGGGCAGGGCCGCGGCCTACTGGCCCTCTCGAGCGACCGCGTTCTCTCCGAGCAGGAGTTCGCGCTCGTCCAGCGCCTCGCGCACGTCGCGGGCGCGGTCGCCGACCTCGTGCGCGAGCGCGACCGCCAGCGGGCCGACGCACAGCAGCTCCGCGTCGAGTCCCAGCGGCTCGGCGTCGTGTTGCAGGCGCGCGAAGACGCGGTCGCGATGGCGGCGCACGAGCTGCGCAACCCGCTCACCTCGGTCCACGGCTACGCGACGCTCATTTCGCGCAACCTCGGCGCGGTGGCCGATCAGCTCACGCGTCTGGATCGCATCATCTCGGACCTCCTCGGCCGTACCGCGCTCGAGAAGGACGTTGCCGACGTTGTGAAGGTCGCGACCGAGGCGGTCGGCCGGCTGCGCGCGCTCACCGGCCGCGACGCGTGGCTCGTGAAGCCCGATCAGCCTGCGCTCGCCCGCATCGACCCGGTCCGCCTCGCGCAGGTCTTCGACAACCTGCTGCGCAACGCCGCGAAGTACTCGCCGGAGAGCGGCGCGATCACGCTGCAGATCATTCCGGGCGACGACGAGGTGCGCTTCGTCGTGCAGGACGAAGGATCGGGCATTGCGTCCGACGAGATCGAGCACGTCTTCGAGCGCGGATTCCGTTCCCCGCGTCTCGCGGAGACGACGCAGGGCGAGGGCCTTGGCCTAGCGGTGTGCCGGCAGATCATCGAGGCGCAGGGCGGTCACATCACCGCCGAGAGCGCCGGGATCGATCGCGGCAGCAGCTTCGCCGTCACGCTGCCCGCGGTGCGCATCGCGATCCCGAGCGGCGGCGAAGAGGCGACCGCGAGCTAGCGGGCCGCCTTAGCGGGCGAGGGCGTCGAAAGCGCGCGCGATCACTTCGAGGATCTGCGCGCTCGTGTTCTTTGTGAGTCGATAGCGCACCACATTGCCGGTACGGGTCGATTCGATCGCCCCGGCTTCGCGCAGCACGCGGATATGCTGGCTCGTTGCGGGCGCGGTCCGATTGACGACCCGCGCAAGATCTCCCGCCGCGAGCGGCGTCTCTGCGAGCGCGCGGATGATCTTGATGCGCGTCAGGTTGGAGATGCTTTCGATGAGGTCGCACGCGTCGCGCTCCTGCCGGGCCGTGATCAGCTTCTGCTGCGCGATCTCGACCGCCTGAGCATCGATCGGCGCAGCTCGTCCGCGCGGGTGTCCGCCGCGAGCTTCATTCCCTGTCACTCAACATCTTTTGTACGCACTCGCGAGGCAGACACGCAACCGCTTTAGGCCAAACGAACTTGCGCAGAAACGAAATTTCAACCGAAGACCGCGGACGCCGCCATCCGCAGCGCCGCGACGATGACGACCGCAGCGAGGATCTTCATGAGGAGCTTTGGCTGTGTTCGGATGGACACCCACGCGCCGATCGGCGACGCGACGAGCGCGGTGATCGCGACGACCGCGGCGAGCGGCGGGTCGATCTGCGCGGTCGCGGCCTTACCGATGAGCGCCGCGACAGCGGCGAACATGCCGATGCCGAGCGACGTGCCGATCGCGATGCGCGGTGGAACGCGCAGGAGATACACGAGCGCGCCGATGATCGTCGCGATCCCACCGATTCCGACCATCCCGCCGAGGAAGCCGAGCACGAGCGAGATGCCGACCGCGAGCGGCACGTTGAGATGCAGATCGTCGGTGCCGCGATCCTGCGCCTTCGCCGGCAGCAGGAGCATCGCCGCGGTGACGAGCGCGAGAACGGCGAAGATGCCGATCAGCACACGATCATCCACGTCGCGTGAGATCAGCGCGCCGACGAGCGAGGCCGCAGCGCCGGTCGGCCCCATCGTCAGGACCAGACGGCGGGACACGTTTCCGTACGAGCTGTGGCGGAATGCCCCCAGCACGCTGCCGGAGATGGTTTGCACGATCGTGAGGCCGGTGATGATCTTCACCGGTATCGCACCGATGCCGACTGCTGGTGGTAGATAAAGGAGCAGCGGCGTGAGCACGACGCCGCCCCCGATGCCGAGCAGTCCGGAGAGGAATGACGCGACGAATGCGGAC
>JALYLT010000216.1 GCA_030774095.1 Chloroflexota bacterium | reverse complement strand
GCTTTGTCGTCGACGCGCGCGGCTACGTGGTGACCAACAATCACGTCGTCGAGAATGTGCGTGGCGGTGGCGCGGGTGCGTCATTCGACGTGATCTTCAGCGACAACCGCACGCAGAAGGCGACGCTCGTCGGGCGCGATCCCGACACCGACATCGCGGTGCTGCAGATCCCCGCGAGCAGCGGCCTGAAGGTCGCGCAGCTCGCGAACAGTGACGACGTACCCGTCGGCGCGACGGTCGTCGCGATCGGCAGTCCGCTCGGTGAGTTCCAGAACACCGTCACCACCGGCGTCGTCTCCGGGAAGGGCCGGCGCGTGCAGGAGTCGCAGAACGTCTTCCTCGACGACCTCATCCAGACCGATGCCGCCATCAATCCGGGGAACTCCGGTGGTCCGCTGATCTGGGCCGCGACGCGCCAGGTCGTTGGCATGAACACGCTCATTGCTGATCCGAATCAGGCGCAGGGCCTTGGCTTCGCGATCTCCGCCAACACGATCCGCACCGTGTCCGACGAGCTCATCAAGAACGGCAAGATCGAGCGTGGCTTCATCGGCATCCAGTACGCGCCGCTGACGCCGCGCGCGGCGGTCGCGCTCGGGCTCCCGCCCGCCGCCGGCATCCAGATCTCGGCCGTCGTCCCCGGATCGCCCGCAGCGCAGGCCGGCCTACGCGTCGGCGACGTCGTCACGAAGCTGAACGACCAGCAGGTCGACCAGGAGCATCCGTTGCAGTCGCTGCTGGTGAAGTTCCGGCCCGGAGACAAGGTGCGCCTCACGATCATCCGCGACACCGCGACGCAGACCCTCGAAGTGACGCTGGGCCGAGCGACCGCCGGGTGACGCTCGGAAGGCGCGACGCCTTCCTCTATCTCGCGGCCGCGACGCTCGGCAGCTTTGGTCTCGGCGTCGCCGCCTTCTATCTGAACTTCCTCTACCGCTCTCTCGGCTACAACGGCCTCGCGCTCGGTGCGCTGGTCGGCGCGTCGGCGCTCGGTGTTGTCATCGGAGCCATACCCGCCGCGACCGTCGCGCGCGGCCGCTCGCGGCGCACCGTGATCCTCACCGGCGGCGTCCTCGCGGGTGCGGGTCTGGTGGGCCTGGTGCTGTTCGACGCGTTCGTCCTGCTGTTCTTCGCCGCGATGCTGTTCGGTCTTGGCGGGATCCTCGCATCGTCGTCGGGCGCGGCGCTCCTGGCCGATGCGACCGCGGCCCGTGCGCGCTCCTCGCGCTTCGGACAACAGATCGCGCTTGGCACGATGGCGGCGTTCTTCGCGAGCGCGCTTGCGGGCGTCCTCGCCGCGCCGGTCGCGTCGCTCCTGAACGCCGAGCCTAACGACACGATCGTGCTGCGCACGCTCGTCGGCGGTGGCGGCATCTGCGCCGCGCTCTCGGCGATCCCCGTGCTTCTCATCGGGAACGTTCCGGTCGCGGGCGCGACGCTCGACGCACCGCGCCGCTACGGCCTGCTCGCGAAATTCCTCACCGTGGAGTTCGTGTTCGGCCTCGGCGCCGGAAGCTTCCTGCCGTTCTCGAACCTGTTCTTCGCCGAGCGCTTCGGTGTGCCGTTCGCCGCGCTCGGCGTGGTCCTCGGCGTTATCGCGGTCGCGGGTAGCCTCGGCGCTCTCGCGCACGGTCGCTTCCTGGGGCGTCGCTTCGGCGCCGTTCCTTCCGTCGTGGGTGTGATCGTCGGATCGCTGCCGTTCGCGCTCGTCGCGGCGTTCGCGACGGATCTCTCCATCGTGGTCGCGGCGCTCGCGCTGCGCGCCTGGCTCATGTACGGATCGAGCGCGACGTGGAACGCGGTGATCTTCTCGTCCTTCACGCCGCGGGAGCGCGCTGGTGTGAACGCGATCGCGGCGCTCGCATGGAACGCCGGCTCCGGTGCAGGCGCGGTGATCTCAGGCGCGCTGCGTGGCGCCGTCGGACCCACCGGGTACACCGTGAATCTGGTGACCCTGGTCGTTTTCTACGCGGTCGCCGCTGCCCTCATCGTCGTGTTCTTCCGCGAGCATGTCCCGAGCGGCGATGTTGGCGCGGTCCCCGTCATGGCCCCAGACTCACGCGCGTGACCACACCCGCCCGCGACCTCGTGGCCGCCGCATTTTCGGAAGCGCTCGGACGTGCAGCGCGTCAGCATGGCTGGCAGGGGACCGAGGACGTTCCGATCGACGTCGAAGTGCCGGCGAATGTCGGGCATGGCGACTACGCGACGAGCATCCCGATGCGCCTGGCCAAGACGCTGCGGAAGCCGCCGAATGAGATCGCGAACGCGATCAAGGAGCAGTTGGATCTGCGCCCGCCTCTCGCCGCAGCCGAAGTCGCGGGCGGCGGCTTTGTGAACGTGCGCCTCGACTCGGCATGGCTGCGCGGGCAGGTCGACGCGATCATCGCCGAGGGTGCCGACTACGGCCGCTCCGAGGCGCTTCGCGGCAAGCGCATCCAGGTCGAGTTCGTCTCCGCGAACCCCACCGGTCCGCTCACGCTCGCGAACGCGCGCGGCGGTCCGCTCGGCGACGTGCTCTCGTCGGTGCTGCAGTTCGCCGGCGCGGACGTGCAGCGCGAGTACTACGTCGAGGACGGCGGCACGCAGGTGAAGCGCTTCGGCGAATCGGTCGCGATCCGCTACCGCCAGCTCTTTGGCGAGGAGGTCGAGGTCCCGCAGGACGCGTATCCGGGCGACTACGTGAAGGACATCGCCGCGCAGATCAAGGACACGCACGGCGATGTCTATCGCACGCTCAGTCTCGAGGAGCAGGGGCGCGTCTTCGCGCCGATGGCCATCGAGTGGGTCGTCGCGGACGCGCAGCGCGTCACGAAGAAGTTCGGCATCACGTTCGACACGTGGTTCAAGCAATCCTCGTTCCTCGAATCCGGCTACTTCACGAAGACGATGGAAGAGCTCCGGCGTCGTGGGTGCCTCGTCGACCGCGATGGTGCGGTCTGGTTCGAAACGCCCGAGGCGCGCGCCCTCGACCGCGAGGGCGAGGAAGGCTGGGTCGTCATCCGCTCGAACGGCGACCCGACGTACCTCGGGACCGACCTCGCGTATCACCGCCTGTGCCTCGAGGAGCGCGGATTCGACCTCAAGCTCAACGTGTGGGGCGCGAACACGCATTACCACCTGCTGCAGATGAAGATCGCGCTGCCCGCGCTCGGTATCACCGAGGATCGCTGGAGCGTCCTCCTCTATCAGTACGTCCGCTTCCTCCACGAGGGAGTGCTCCAGAAGATGGGAAAGCGGACCGGCCTCTACTTGCTGCTCGAGGACGTGCTCGATGCCGTCGGTACGGACGCCGCGCGCTTCCTATTGTTGCAACGCGGGGCGGACAGCCAGCTCGACTTCGACTTCGAGCTCGCGGTGCAGCAGTCGAACGACAACCCCGTCTACTACGTGCAGTACGCGCACGCGCGGATCGCGAGCATCTTCCGCACGGCCGCCGAACGCGGCATCACGCCCGAGGGCGCCGACCTATCCGTGCTCACGACGCCCGGCGAGCTCGCGCTCATCAAGCTCTGTCTGCGCTTCCCGGAGCTGCTCGCCGACATCATCGGCCACCGCGGCGTGCACCTGCTCACCGGGTATGCGCTCGAGCTCGCCGGCGCGTTCCACGGTTTCTACCGGGACCACCGCGTCGTGAGTGACGACGCCGCAGTGTCGAAGGCGCGCCTGCGTCTCGTTCGCGCGGTGCAGGTCACGTTGCGTCAGACGCTGGCGCTGCTCGGCGTCAGCGCACCCGAAACGATGTAGAGGGAGCTCTACGAACGCGGCCGCGAGCGCGGATCTTGCCGCTGGCGATACCGCCGCTCCCATTTTTGGTTGTCAGTTTGCCAGTTATCAACTTGTCTCATGCCAGTTGTTTTCTGATGCTGCACAAGATAATATCTGGCAATGCGACGAAATCCAGCCACACAAGTCCGGCTGTTTAGCGGTGCCAGCCTCTTTCGCCCGCCCACCTTAGGCGAGCCGGAGCTGCGTGTTCTGCGCGAGGTCGATGAACTGCGAGAGAGATTGCGCCTGCAGCTCCATGAACCACGTCGTTGGTATGGGTCTTTGCGCCGGGTGACGATGGCTCGTGCGATTCAAGGGTCTAACAGCATCGAAGGCTTCACTGCCAAGCTCGATGACGCAGCTGCGGTTGAACTCGGTGAAGAGCCCATGGACGCGGATCGCGAGACCACACTGGCTCTCGAAGGCTACAGGAACGCGATGACGTACGTGCTCCAACTGGCCGTGGAGACGGACTTTGAGTACAGCGAACAGTTGTTGAAGAGCCTTCACTTCATGATGACCAGCTACGACCTGAAGAGCCGACCAGGTCGGTGGCGGCAAGGAGTTATTTACGT
>JALYLT010000215.1 GCA_030774095.1 Chloroflexota bacterium | reverse complement strand
CTCGCCGCGCGCAAAGCGCCGCGCGCCGCTCACGAGCTCGCGGAGCGGTCGGGTGATCGTGCGCGACAGCAGGCCCGCGACGATGAGCGCGAAACCCGCGGCGACGACGCCCGCGACGAGTAGTGATGGAAACAGCGCGCGCAGCGCGTCGCCGAACGCGGCGCGCGGGCGCGCGACCACGATGATCGCCGGGTTGAGCCCTGCGGCCGCCGGACGGAACGCCTGCTGCACGAACAGCCACTGCGCGTCGCGGTCGATGAACGCGCCGAACGCGCCCTGCGTCGGCGGTGGCAGCGTCTGATTCGCCAGCGAGCCCTCGCTGTCGACGAGCACCCGCCGGTTGTTCGCGATCACCAGGAGCCGCGCCTCCGCGGACCCGGCCTGCTCCGCGAGCGCATCGATGACTTCGCGCGGCTGCTGGCCGTTCCGCAGTCCGGTCTGCATCGCGGTGAGCAGCGGTGCGGAAAGCTCCTGGAGGCGCAGACGCAGCACGTCGTTCTCGTAGCGAACGAAGAGACCCGAGATCGTGATGGCCGCGACGAGCAGGCCGACCGCGACGACGCCCAGATACGAGAGGAAGAGCCGGCCCGCAACGCTGCGCAACATCAGGTGGAGGGGCCGACCATCTTGTACCCAACGCCCCACACGGTCTCGATCTTCGCGTCGGCGCCGGCGAGCTTGTCGCGCAGCTGCTTCACATGTACGTCGACGGTGCGTGTCTCTCCCGGATATGCGAAGCCCCACACGTCCTCGAGCAGGCGGTCGCGTGTCAGGACCATGCCGGGCTGCCGGCAGAACGCTTCGAGGAGCTCGAACTCCTTCGCGCGCAGCGCGACCGCGCGCTCGCCGACGAGCACCTCGTGGCGCGCCGGGTCGACGCTGACGTTGCCGACGCGGAGGACGCGCCCGCCCCCGGGCATGCCCGAGGCGCGCCGCAGGATCGCGCGCACGCGCGACACGAGCTCGCGCGGATTGAATGGCTTCGCGAGGTAGTCATCCATACCCGCGTCGAGCCCGGCGATCCGCTGGGCGTCCTCGGCCCGCGCGGTGAGCGCGATCACCGGCGTGTCCGCGCGACCGCGCAGCTCGTTGAAGAGGTCGAATCCGTCCGTGTCGGGCAGACCGAGGTCGAGCACGACGAGCGCGGGCTTCACCTCATCGAAGAGCACACGCGCGCGCTCGCCCGTGGCCGCGTGCTCCACGATGTACCCCGCGTTGCGCAGGTAGAGCGTGACGAGCTCCGCGACCGACGCATCGTCCTCGACGACGACGATCCGCGCGGTACCGCTCACCTGGCGAGCATATCCTCGGGTATCGTGCGCGCCGATGCCTCTCACGCTCGCGACGGTGCTCGCACATCCCGATGATGAGACGTTCGGTACGGGCGGCACGCTCATCCGCTACGCCAGAAAAGGTGTCGAGATCCACAGCCTCTGCCTCACCGAGGGCGAGAAGGGCTGGGCCGGTGTCGACGACAAGATCGTCCCGCGCGAGCTCGTGGGGCCGACGCGTGCGCGAGAGCTCGCGGAGGCGGGACGCAGGATGGGCCTTGCAAGTGTCACCTGTCTCAAGTACCCAGACGGCGGCCTCGCCGATGTCAACGAGGACTGGGTCGTACGCGACATCGTGCGCTGGCTGCGGCTGGTGCGGCCCGAGGTCGTGATCATCTGGGGACCGGATGGTGGTTACGGCCATCCCGATCACATCGCGGCCGGCGAGCGCGCGCTGAAGGCCATCGAGCTCGCCGGAGTGCAGCGGCACGAGCCCGAGCTCGGAGCGCATTGGCACGCGAAGCGGTGCTACCGATTCGTCGCCTCGGCCGAGCTCATCGATCGGCTCTCGTCGCTCATGCCGGCGTTCGCGCAATACATCGAGACACTCGCGGTGAAGCCGCAGCGCTGGACCCGGGAGCGGCTCGGTGCCGTCGTCGACATCGCCGACGTCCTGGACGCGAAGGTGCACGCGATGGAAGCGCACCAGACGCAGGCGCCCGATCTGGCCATGTGGGCGACGGCGCGCGCGAAGCTGCCGGAGATCTTCACCCGGGAGACGTTCATCCGCGAATATCCGGAGCCCGGCGGCCCGCCGCTAGAGATGGATCTGTTCGCGGGCCTGCGCCCTCACGAGCAGGAGGAAGTTACGCGCGCTACCTGAGCCAGTTGTGGGTAGTCGCCCGGCGCCAGTGATGACTCCGACACGCTCAGCATCACGTCGTTCTTTCGCCAGCGTTCCGTGCCGAGGCCGGCGCCACATGAGGTCCAGCCCTGCTGCGTGAACGCCGGTCCGAGCGTCCCGCGTGCGTTGCTGTTATTCGCGGCGCCGCAGTCGATGCTCCAGTCGGTCTGGACCGTACCGACGAGCGGCGGGGCCACGTACGCGCAGGCCTGAGGAAGTACGAGACCAGTCGGCGCGGGGACGGCCGTCGTTGCCGGAACGGTCCCGCGCTCCACGAACCCCGGCGTTCCCTGAGGAAAGAAACCGTCGAAGAGCGGGTATGGCACACCCGCGAGTAGTCCGATACAGACGTAACCAGATGCGCTGCCGCCGAGTCGCCCGGCCGGGATCGTGACCTTCAGCGGGGCGCGGCCGGGGGAATCGAGGACGAGCGATCCGTTCTGGGCACCATCAGCGACGAATTCGCTGATGGTGCCGCACACGGACGCGAGTGTGGCGGATGTTCGGGCCATCGGCGTAACCGTGGGCGTCGGTGCAACTCCCGGTGCCGTACAGGCACCGACAAGGACTCCGAGGACGAGCGCGATGCCGAGCGACCGCATGCCGACATAGTGCGCAGGCCCGCAACGCGTGCGGGGGCGCGCCTACACCGAGGCGAGCTTGATCGGGCCGGAGAGTGCACCCACGAGCTCACGGGTGCGCGCGACCGAGCTGTCGCGCTGCGAATGCGACTCGAGATGACGCACGAGCGCATCCATACCCGCGATCACGGGTACGCACGAGCTGCCGACGTCGTCGGGCTGCCCCCGGGTCAGCACGACCATGCCGTCAACGGGCGCGTACGGAAAGCCGCCGCTCGCGAGATCGCTCTTCACGCGGGCAGCGTTCGAGCGGGCGCGCTTCGACGGTGAGTCGGAAAGCGGATGCGAGACGCCTGGGCCGGTGCGCCGGTACCAGTGGTCCTGGTAACACGCGAGCGCGCCCTCTTCGTCCCGCGGCTCGATGACGAGCACGCCGTGCGGTCCGAGGACGACGAGCGGAACGGCGTCGGAGCTGACGTCGCGCGGCGCATATCGGGTCATGACGACGTAGTCGGTGGAGAGGCGCTCGCCGAGGTACTCGGCGGCGCGCTCCGCCAGGCGTGCGCGCGGTCCGTGGGCGAGCGCCGTGAACGCCGAGCGAAGTCCCCCCATTGCGTCCTTACCGCCTCTCGGTGCTGGATGCTGGTCGCCGCCGCGGCCCGCCACAAGTAGGCCGGTCGTCATGCCCCTCTCGTACCGTCGCGTTCGCGTGCATCATCGCTCCCGTGTCGCTTCGTTCGGAGATTGCCGAGCAGCCGGCGGCGGTGGCACGCCTCCTCGACGCCGGCGCCGAGGACGCGCGGCGTCTCGGCACGCTCCTCGCGCGCGCGAAGCACCTCACCGTCGCCGCCCGCGGCTCTTCGGACAACGCCGCGACGTACGGCAAGTACCTGTTCGAAGGTCTCGCGCGCATCGTGACCGCCTCCGCCGCGCCGTCGCTGATCACGCGGTACGGCACGCCGCCTCGTTACGCGGGCGGCGCGGTGATCGGGATCTCGCAGTCGGGCGCGGCGCCCGACGTGTCGGCGGTCATCGCCGCCGCGCGTAGCGACGGTGCGCTCACGATCGCGATCACGAACCGCGCCTCGTCCGCGCTAGGCCGTGCGGCCGAGCACGTGTTCGAGCTTCGCTGTGGACCGGAGCGCGCGGTCGCGGCCACGAAGACGTACACGACCTCTTGCGTCGCGCTCGCGATGCTCGCCGGCGCGGCGGCGGGTCAGCCGCTCGAGTTCACCGAGTTGCCGGAGGCCGTGCGTGAAGCGGTCGAGAGCGAGCCGGACGGGGCGCGCATCGCGCGCAAGATCGGATCGGCCCGCGCGCTCGTCGTCCTCGGTCGTGGCTACGGCTACGCCGCGGCGCTCGAGGCCGCGCTGAAGATCAAGGAGCTCGCTCGCGTCTGGGCGGAGCCGTACTCGAGCGCGGACTTCGCGCACGGCCCCCGCGCGCTCCTCGAACGTGGCACACCGGTGCTGTTCCTCGCGGCGCGTGGTGCAACGGAGCGCGAGACGCGTTCCCTGGCGGCCGCGATGCGCCGCCGCGGCGCGCGCGTCTACGCGATAACCGACGATGAGGCGCTGGCGGCGAAGGTCGACG
>JALYLT010000214.1 GCA_030774095.1 Chloroflexota bacterium | reverse complement strand
GCTATGCGACGCTCCTGCGTGACGTGAGAACGCTCATACGCAAGAGCGTGCGCGACGGCGGCGGACACGAGGTCGACGCGCGCGCGGATGAATTCTTCGCGGTCTTTCGTCAACCAGCGCGTGCGCTCGACGCGGCCGTCGGCATCCAGCGGTCGCTGCAGAAGCGCGAATGGCCCGATGGGGTCGAGGTGTGCGTTCGTATCGGGATCCACACCGGCCGCACGACGCTCACCGATACCGGATACGTCGGGATCGCGGTCCACACCGCCGCGCGCGTCTGTTCCGCCGGCCACGGTGGGCAGATCCTGCTTTCGTCGGCGTCGCGCGATGCGGTCGAGGGAAGTCAGTCGGCTGGCATCGTGCTGCGGACCCTGGGCCGTTACGCGCTCGCGGGCCTGCCCGAACCAGAGGCGCTGTTCCAGGTCCACGCGACGGATCTCCAGGTGAAGTTCCCCAAGCTGCGCACGACCGCGGTCACTGCCCGGCGCTGATGCCGCAGATCACCGGGATCGCGCACGTCGAGCTGAGCGTGAGCGACCTCGACCGGAGTGTTGACTGGTACTGCCGCCTGCTCGGCGCGCGCGACGTCTATCGCAACCGCAATGACGAGCGCGGCTTCATCGCCTGCGCCATCTTGGAACCGGCATCACGTACGGTGCTCGCCTTTACCCAACATGACGAGATCGAAGGAAGCCAGTTCACGCCGCGCCGCGTTGGTCTCGATCACCTCTCGTTCGCCGTTCCTGACCGCGCCGCCCTCGACGCCTGGCAGGCACGGCTCGACGAGCTCGGCATCGCGCACGACGCCATAGATGATCAAGGTTTCGCGGTCGCGCTGAACCTCCGAGATCCGGATGGCATCGCGATCGAGTTCTACTTCCTGCCCAGACGCGGAGCGCGCTAGGAAACCACCAACGCGATGCTGGCGCTCATCCCTTCACACCACCGACGCGGATGCCCTCGATGAAGTAGCGCTGGAAGGCGAAGAAGATGACGATCATCGGAATTGCAGCGACCGCCGCGCCCGTCATGAGCATGCCGAAGTCGGTGTTGAACTCTCCCTGCAGCGTCGCGAGCCCGACCTGGACCGGGTACTTCGCGGGATCGCGCAGGATCACGAGCGGGAAGATGAACGCGTTCCAGTAACGGTTGAAGGTGAAGATCGCGAGCACGGCGAGCGCCGGTTTCGACAGCGGCAGGATGATCCGCGTGTAGACCTGCCACTCGGAAGCGCCGTCGAGGCGGGCGGCCTGCTCGAGCTCGCTCGGCAGCGTCTGGATGAACTGCTTCATGAGGAACACGCCAAAGACATCGGCCAGTCCGGGAACGATGACGCCCGGATAGGTGTCGAGCAGTCCGATCGTCCGCAGGATGAAGAACACCGGAATGAGCGTGACCTGTGCGGGCACAGTGAGCGTGCTCACGACGAGCCAGAACATCACGTTCTTTCCCGGGAAGCGCCGCTTCGCGAACGCATAGCCGGCCATGCTGTCGAACAGCAGGTGGAACGCCGTGATGACGCCCGCGATCACGACGGTGTTCACGAGCCACCGCACGATCGGCGTCGTCTCGAACAGGCGCTGGTAGTTGCTCAGCGTGAGCTCGCGCGGCACGATCTCCGGCGGGACCTTGACGACGTACTGGCTCGGACTGAGCGAGGTGAGGAAGAGCCAGTACAGCGGGAACAACGAGAGCAGCCCGGCCGCGAGCAGGACGACGTGGACCGGGAGCCTGGTCCTAATACTCGACATCGGACCGCAGTGAGCGGAACTGCACGACGGCGACTGCGACGGCCATGATGAAGAGGACGACGGCCATCGCGCTCGCGAGGCCGTAACGGCCGAACTGGAACGCGGTGCTGTAGACGAGCTGGACGATCGTGATCGTCGCGTTGTTCGGACCGCCTCCGTTGGTCATCACGTACACGCGCTCGAACACCTGGAACGCGAGGATCGTGTAGACGACCAGCAGGTAGAGCGTTGTCGGCTTGAGGAGCGGGATCGTGATGTACCACCACTTCGTGAACGGGCCGGCGCCCTCGACCTCCGCGGCTTCGTAGAGCTCTCTGGGCAGCGACCCCATCGCCGCGGAGTAGAGGACCACGCCGCCGCCCGGGATCGTGAGGACCGCGCTCAGGATCACCGCGGCCAGCGCCTGGTCCGAGCTGCCGATCCAGCGGAGTGGCTCGAACCCGAGTGCCCCCAGGACGGTGTTCGCGAGACCGTACGGATTCGGATTGAAGATCCAGCGCCACACCATCGCGACGAGGATCGCGGAGTTCACCAGGGGGAGGTAGAACAGCGCGCGGTAGAAGGTCTGACTCTTTCGGCCGAGCGGCTGGATGAGGCTCGCGACGACGAGCGCGAGCGTCAGCTGGGCGGCGACGACGACGAGCGAGTAGAGCACCGTGTTGCCGAGCGCCTGGCGAAAGACCGGATCCTCCGCCAGGGTGACGAAGTTCTGCAGCCCGACCCACTCGCTGCTTGCGATCCGCGCGCTCTGCAGCGACAGCGCGAACGCCTGCAGCACGGGCAGGAGCGTGAAGACAACGAACAACGCGAAGGTCGGCAGGACGAAGAGATACGACCAACCGTGACGCCGCAGGGCGGCGCCCACGTTACTTGTTCGCTTCGTCCAGCAGCTTCTGCGCGTTCGGCGCCACTTCGTCCAGTGCCTGCTTTGCCGTCTTCTTGCCCTCGAGGGCCGCGTCGCGCGCCGGACGCAGGTTCTTCTGGTCGATCTCCGACCAGGTGCTCACGTTCGGCGGGATGTAGGTGAACGAGCCCATCTTCGCGACCTTCGCCTTCGCCGGGTGGTACTCACCGTAGATCCCGGCCGCGCTCGTGCGCGCGGCCGGTGCGAGCCAGTACTCGACCGGCGGGCTCATCTTGTTCAGGTCCGATCCGATGTCGGGGCCGGTGAGGTACTTCGCGAACACGTGCGCCGCGGCCTTCTTCTCGGCATCCGCCTGCTCGCGCACGGCGATGAAGCCGAGGCCGCCCCAGGCGGTCTGCGCGGTCTTGCCCTTCGGGAAGTTCGCGATGTCCCAGTTCGTGCCGTACTTCCACTTCGCGTCGGCGTTGAGGACGGTGATCATCGCGCTGGGTCGCTGCAGGATCGCGATCTCACCGGCGATGAACTTCGCCTGCGCGTCGTTGGGCCCGAGCGTCAGGAAATCGGGCGGCATGACCTTTTCCTTCGCGAGCGCGACCCATCGCTCGAGCCCGCTGACGGCCTCGGCGCTGTTGAACGTCCACGTCTTGACGTCCCTGTCGTAGAGGCGGCCGCCGTCGATGAGCATGAAGGCGAACTCGTCATTCGCGTGCGCGAAGCCGTAGATCTGTTTCCCGTCGGCTCGTTTGAAGGTGAGCTTCTTCGCCGCGTCGAGGAACTGCTCGTAGGTCCAGTTGCCGTCCGTCGGCGGGGTGACGCCGCGCTCCTTGAAGAGGTCGAGGTTGATGTACTCGAACCAGGGCACGATCCAGAGTGGATATGCGACGACCTTGCCCTTGTACGTCGTCGCGGTGAGCGCGCTCACGTTGAAGTCGCTCCGCTCCGCCGCGGTGAGCGGTGGCTCGGAGAGCTGTCCCGCGGCTGCGTACTTGAGCACGTCGCCGCCGGTCGTGTGGAAGACGTCGGGGCCGGCCTTCTGCTGGAGGATGGCGAGGTCGAACTTCTGGTCGGTCTCGGGACCGAACGGTCCACCCTGTATCGAGATCGTGAAGTTCGGGTTGCGCACGCGGAATCCCTTCACCGCTCCGTCGGACGTCACGGTCTCGGCGTTCTGCGTCCCGGGGGTGTAGTTCCGGCGCCACCATTCGATGCTCACGGGCTTCGCGACCGCGGCCGACGCCGACCCTGTCGCCACGGGGTTTGCCGCGGGCGGTGGCGGGGAACCGCACGCGGTGGCGACGCCGACCGCCGCAAGCGCTTGCAGGAATCGCCTTCGATCCATCTTCGGTCCGGCCTCGCGCTCCATCTTCGTTCCCTCCGTGCGGATCTCGGGCTCGACTATACCTGCGTGGTGATCCTCAGCCGGCGCGCGCTCAATCGCGCGCTCCTCGAGCGGCAGCTCCTGCTCGCTCGCTCGACCATCTCCGCGAAGGACGCGATCGAGCGGCTTGTCGGCATGCAGGCGCAGGTGCCGTTGGACCCGTACATCGGACTGTGGACTCGACTCGAGGGCTTTCGGACGGACGAGCTCGCCAAGCTGATCACCGACCGCCGCGCGGTGCGCATCGGACTGATGCGCGGCACGGTTCATCTCGTCACCGCGCGCGACGCGCTCGCGATCCGACCGGTCGTGCAACAGGTCTACGAGCGGATCTTCCTGGGCGCGAGGGGCGACGTTGG
>JALYLT010000213.1 GCA_030774095.1 Chloroflexota bacterium | reverse complement strand
GTCGACTTCCGCAACACGATCATCATCATGACGAGCAACCTCGCGCAGAAGATGCTCAAGAGCGAGAGCGCGCTCGGCTTCCGCACCAAGGGAGAGGGCGACGACGCCGACATGAACGCGCAGTACGAGCGCATGAAGGAGCGCGTGCAGGAAGAGATGAAGCGCTTCTTCCGCCCCGAGTTCCTCAACCGCATCGACGCGACGGTGGTGTTCACACCGCTCACGAAGCCCGAGATCCGGCAGATCGTCGAGCTCGAGCTCGCCGGCGTGCGTAAGCAGCTCGCATCGCAGGAGATCACGCTCGTCGTCACCGACGAGGCGAAAGATCACATCGCATCGGTCGGCTACGACTCGAACTTCGGCGCGCGGCCGCTCGCGCGTCAGATCCAGAACGAGATCGCCGACCCGCTCGCGGAGATGCTCCTGCAGGGCAAGTTCCACTCGGGCGACACCGTCAGCGTGCATCCTGCGGACGGCAAACTCGTCATCGAGAAGACCGAGGTGGAGGCTCCCAAGCCCGTACCAGTCGCGCCGTAGCGCGCTCGCGCCGCGATAGACGCGGCTCGATCCCGCGCACGACGCAGTAGCTGCCGTCCCAATCGGAGTGCGCGCCCTCGAGGTACCAAGACGCCGAGCCTTCGCTCGACCGTCAAGATGCCATGCGGTTTCCTTTCACAAAATCAAGGAGGCGAAGACTTGGACGCTCGGATCCGCATGGCGTTGGCGATCATTTCGCTTCTGCTCGTGCTGCTCACTGGGACCGCCGGCGATCTCGACTCATAGCGCTCGCCCAACAGACACGCTGACTCGCGCAGTGAGAGGGGACCGATCAGGTCCCCTCTTCGTTCTACAGCTGGCAGCTGCGGCGGTTCTCACTACGATCGGTCTGAAGATCTTCGGCTTCGGCATCGCTTTAGTCCTTGCCGCTGCGCTCGTGTCGCAGATCACTGGGGGGACCCTCGATCGGGTGGCCGCCATTCGTCCGCGTTGGTGGCTGCTTGGCTTGGTGGCGGTCGCCGCACGCTTCGGATCGTCTTTCATCGGTCCACTTGAGGCGAGCCGACTTGCTCACGCACTCTCGATGTGGGGCGTCGCTGGGTTTGCTCTAGTTAACGTACGGCTCCCAGGTGCCGCAATCATCGCCATCGGCATGTTCCTGAACGCCCTGGTCGTGAGCGCTAACGGTGGGGTCATGCCTGTCTCGCTCGATGCCGCCGAGATCGCACGAGGTTGCCGTTGTCTGCTCGGCCCCGCTCTGCATATAGCGATGACCGAGTCAACGCCACTCGGAATCCTCGGCGACGTCGTGCCGTTCCCGCCTACGGGGAACGTCTACAGTCCCGGCGATCTCTTGGCGTGGATCGGCGGCGCGATCCTCGTCGCGCGAATTTCTGGACACCCCGTGGACGCGAAGCCACCGCGCCCTGAGTCAATCATGCCTCGGTCCTAAGTGCTTCAGGGCAGCTGTAGTCAACGGCCGCCGCGACGGCGTACCTGCTGCCAGCGCTAGAACCAGGGGGTCGGACTGCGGCCCTACCCTTACCCGCGATGACGACCGATCTGGCTGCCCGGCGCGGCGCCCGGTGCGCGGTCTGCGGTTCGACCGTGCGCGCGCGAGATCGGTTCTGCGCGTCGTGCGGTTCGCCCATCGCCGCGGCCCAGGGCGCATCGGCGCCAGTCGTGATCAACGAGACCGCTACCGTCGAGAGCGCGTCACTTCAGGTGCAGGCGCTCGGCACGGCCACACTCAGCGAGCAGCGCAAGGTAGTCACGATCCTGTTCGCGGACCTGTCCGGTTCGACGCCGCTCGCGGAGAGGCTCGATCCGGAGGATCTGCGGCGGATCCTCGCGTCGTACTTCAACCAGCTGGCGCGCCAGATCCGCCGCTACGAGGGGACGATCGACAAATACATCGGTGATGCGGTCATGGCTGTTTTCGGCGCTCCGATCTCGCACGAGGACGACGCCGAGCGCGCCATCCGTGCCGCGCTCGCGATGCAGGAAAGCATCGCGAAGCTGAACGATGACCTCGAACGGGAACACGGCGTGCGCCTCTCGCTTCGGATCGGGATCAACACCGGCGAGGTCGTCGCCGGCCTACTCGGAGGCGACATCCAAAGCGCGTACACCGTCGTCGGTGACGCGGTGAACACCGCGCAGCGTCTCGAATCCGTCGCTCCGCTGGGCGGAGTTCTGGTGAGCGAAACGACCCACCACCTCGCGTTTCACGCGTTCGAGTTCGAGGTGCTTGCGCGCGTCGCGCTCAAGGGCAAGGCCGAGCGCGTCGCGGTGTTCCGCGTGCTCCGGCGTCGCGACGACGAGATCGAACCCGACGCGAGTCCGCTCGTCGGGCGCGAAGCGGAGCTCGCGCAGCTGCGCGAAGCGCTGAATGACGCTGTCCAGAGCGTCGGCCGCGTGGTCCATGTGAGTGGCGAGGCCGGAGTGGGGAAGTCGCGTCTGGTGAACGAGTTCCGCTCGGCGCTGGCCAGCGGCATCGAACGGATGGCGGCGCGCTGCGCGTCCTACGAGACGAACACGCCGTATGCGCTCGTCGCCGGGCTCGTGCGCGGCGCGTTCCGGATCCATGCCGCGGACGACAAGGTGCGTGCGCGAGAGGCACTTGTGGAGGGTTTCAAGCAATTCGGCGCGCCCATCGACGACGTGTCGGTCGATCTGCTGCTCGACGTGATGGCGTACGGCGAGAGCTCCCTGCAGGACCCGCAGCTGAAGCAGCGGCTGCTCATCGCGATCCTCCGGACCCTCCTCACACGCGCAGCGGCGCGCACTCCGTTCGTGATCGTCGCGGAGGATCTCCACTGGATCGATAACGGAAGCCTCGAGGTCCTCTCGGAGCTGGTACGCGAGATCGCGACCCTGCGCGGGCTCTTCGTCACGACCAGTCGCAACTCATGGGCGCCGCCGTGGAGCGCTCAGAGCCTCGCGGTCGAGGCGCTTCCCGAGCCCGACGCGCGAACGCTCATCGAGGAGATCGTCGAGATGCCAGTCGCCGACGAGCTCGCGACCACGATCCTCACTCGCACCGGCGGTAACCCCTTCTTCATCGAGGAGGTGGTCCGCGAGCTGAAGAGCGCCGGGGCGCTGCGCGAGCACGACGGAAAGCTCGTTGGCGCGCTCGACGTCGCCACACGCCTGCCCGCGACCATCCAGGAGGTCCTTGAGGCGCGGCTCGACCGGTTGGCCGATGGACCGAAGCGGGTGATCCGGCCGGCCGCGGTGATCGGCCGCTCGTTCTGGCTACGTCTCCTCGAGCGACTTGTCGCGGGTCCGCTCGCGCCGGACCTCGCGGCGCTTGAACAGGACGCGTTCATCACCGCGCGGTCTGTCGCACCGGAGGTCACGTATATCTTCCGGCAGGCGCTGATCCAGGAGGTCGCGTACGAGACCCAGCTGCTGAGCGATCGGCGCCGCACGCACGGCGAGATCGGCGCGGCGATCGAGACGCTCTACGCCGACCGGCTCGAGGAGTTCGTCGACCTGCTCGCGTATCACTACGAACGCAGCGAGCACTCGCAGCGCGCGGTGCGCTGGCTGGTGCGCGCTGGTGACCGCGCGAAGGGCCTGTTCGCGAACGCCGAGGCGCTTGCCCTGTATCGTGCCGCGCTGGCGCGTGCGCCCGAGGGCACTGGAGGCGACAAAGCCGGCGACATCCTCGAGCGCATCGCCGACGTCCAGCTGCTCACCGGCCAGTACGACGACGCGCTCGCCAGCCTCGCGTCGGGCCGCGAGCGCAGCGCCGACGCGCCCAGGGCGGTCACCGCACGTTTCTGGCGCAAGAGCGCGACGGCGCGGCTCATGAAGGCGGACTACGACGAGGCCGTCGACGCGCTCGATCGCGCGCGGACGGAGCTCGCCGACGCGACCAACATCGAAGCGGCCCACGTCGAGCTGCAGGCCGGACAGCTTGCGTGGCGGCGCGGCGACTACGCGACCGCGCGCGAAGCCCTGGCCGCGGCGGTCCGGATCGGTGAATCCATGAGGGCAGACGAGGTGCTCGCCGAAGGGCTGAAGCAGCTCGGCAACGTGTCATATCTTGCAGGAAACCGCGATGACGCCGAGACCTATTACCGCCGCAGTCGCGAGATCTACGAACGCCTCAGCGACACGGCTGGCTTGGCGAACGTGCACAGCAATCTCGGCGTCGTGTACCGGCGCATGGGCCGCTGGGAGGACGCCCTCCGCGAGCTCTCTTCGAGCCTCGACCTGCGTGAGCGGATGGGAGACCCATGGGGCATTGGAACGATCCACAACAACATCGGCGAGGTCTACCGCACACGTGGTGAACTGGCGCAAGCCGTGGCCGCGTATGAACGCGCCATCGAGGTATGGCGGCCGA
>JALYLT010000212.1 GCA_030774095.1 Chloroflexota bacterium | reverse complement strand
AATCCGACGCTATCCGAGGCAGGTGCGCGCGTGGCGGGCGGCACCACAGCGGATCCGGTGGTCTCGGCCGAACTCGTGTATGCCGCGCCGTTTGGATGCGCGCCGCGCGACACGGTGTCGTGGCGGCTCGTGCGGCGGAGCGGATTGGTCGTGTACCTCGTCCCCGGCTACCCCGGTGCGCCCACTCCCGGCGCGCTGTTCGGCGAGAACGAGATGCGGTTCATGAGCGTGTCGAGCATTCCGTCGAAGATCGGTGAGCTCGCGACCGCCTGCTAGCGAGCGAGTCGCGCGTGTAGTCGTGACGGATTAGACTTTTCTTCGGCAGACCTCGGGGAGGTCGCATAGAGGCCGAGTGCGCAAGTTTGCTAAACTTGTTCGGATGCAGTGATGCGCCGACGAGGGTTCGAATCCCTCCCTCCCCGCCGCAGCCCTCAAGTCTTCGACGATCTCTCTTCAAATGAACGTCTCGTCGGACTGCGAGCTTGCCTGGGCTGCGGGCTTCTTTGATGCGGAAGGTTCCGCGTGTTCATCTCAACGTAGGGACCGACCCAGTCGAGAACGTCAGATGGTGGTCTATCAAGGCGGACGCGATGAGATTCCCCAAGCGCTGCTGCGTTTCCAGTTAGCCGTGGGTGGGCGAGGCAACATCACTGGCCCCTATCGGAACCGGCTCTTCCACTGGAGTACGAAGAGACATGCGGCGTTCGACGAGGTGATGATCATTCTCTGGCCGTGGTTGAGCGGATCGAAGCGCGCGCAGCTTCAACGAGCCACCGAGACTGCGGGTCGCGTAATGCCGCCTGAGTGTGGCGCCGACACAGCCGATCCTCAGCTATATCGCGCTAACGAGTTGGCATGGGTCGCTGGTTTCTTCGATGGCGAGGGCTACATCGGCACCGGTGGCTCTCGCGGCAAACGGACGATCGAGATGTCCATAGCGCAGGCCGGCACAACCGGGCTGCCTGCGACCTTGACGCGAGTGGCGCTCGTTCTCGGCGTCGGTAGGTTGCGGGGCCCTCGAATGCTGGCCAACCCTTGGTCGAAGCTGCCTCAATACGTCTGGTGCGCCAGGTCCTTCGAAGACGTGCAGTTCTCCGTGGCGGTCCTATGGGCGTGGTTGGGACCTGTTAAACGCGCGCAAGCTCGCGACGCGCTGCTGCGGTATCGCGCGCTGGGTCGCGCTGCTTGAGGACGACGTGGTTGGAGCGATTGCGCTGACCCCGTATCGCTAACGAGCGGCAACCGCCGCCGCGATCGCGACAGCACCCACGGCGCGCGCACCGAGAGCGAGCCTGAGGATCGCGAGACCGGGCGCGCTCTTGCGCGCAGGCTTTCCGACGAGTTTGCCTGCACATTCCGCATCGCCCTCATCAACGAAGACGGTCATCTGGCCACTCGCTGACACTTGCCCCGATCCGAACAACCCGCGATCGACGCGGGCGGTGATCCCTGCGGCACGGAGCCGGGAGGCAATGACCTCCGCCGTGGTCTCGTCGTTGGGAAAGGCGATCGGCGTTTCAGACATTTCTGACCATCCTGCCACGCTAACCGGTAGGGTCTTATGAATTCGCTACCGCGATGCTCTGGCGTTGGTAGCGCTGGCCGAAATCTCAGCCCCACCATGCATCCTGGATGCGTGACTAACCAAATCGCCGCCAAGCCGGCATTACATAGGCAGATGGACGACGAGGCCGCGCGTTCTCGCTGGGCATCGGCCTACAAAGACGAGTTTCCGCGTGTCTATCGAGCTCTGCTCGCCGTTCTCCGGAGCCAAGAGCTCGCGCGCGACGCCCTCCACGATGCCTTCCTCGAAGGTGTTCGTCGCCCGCCGGCAACGGACGAGAACCTCGCCGGGTGGCTATACCGCGTCGCGCTCAGACGCTCGCGCCGCGGACCCTACCGAACGCCTCTCGTATCCCTCGGGCGACTCCTGCTACCGGATCCAAAGGACGCGATCGCGGAAGCAATGGATCGGATGGAAGTGGCCGGGCTGCTGGGCATGCTCAGCGAGCGCCAGCGGTCGATGGTCGTCGCGCAGTACTACCTCGGTCTCGATCAGGCAGAGATCGCGCGCCTGTTTGGCGTACGTCGCGGCACGGTCGCCGCAACACTCGCGCAGGCCAAAGCGCGGATGCGCACTGGAGGACAACATGCTTCCTAACCCAGGCATCGAGGGCGTTCTGCGCCGCGAGCTCGACAGTCTTCCGCTGCCTTCCGAGGAACAGTGGCTACCCGGTCCTAATCGTTACGGCCGGGCGCCGACGACCGCGGCGTGGCTCGTCGGCGGAACGATGCTAATCGCGGCAGCGCTGGTCGCTGGTCCAGCTCTTCGAGACTGGCGCGACTCGCAGAGTGAAGGTCAAGCCGCGCGTCCGACACCTCTCGTGCGGCCTACTGTCGTCAATGGCGTCGGCGTGGCACCACTGCGCAACATGCTTCGCAACCCGACTCTTGGCTACAACATCGTGCTGCCCGCGGACTGGCGAGAATCCGGACGCTGGCAGTCGGTCCCGGGCGACGCCGCCCTGATCGGCGTCGCGACCTACACCGCTCACTCTCCGGAACGGGAGCTGGCCCTGCTGGCTCGGTACGGGACTCTCGCGAAGCTGCCCTGGGATGTCACGGCGGAGCTGTGGTCTAGTAATGGCCTCAGCCCGCTTGAATGGGCGCGGAACCGAGGCGGGTGCTCCGCAACCTGCATCGTTGGCAACACGAAGATCAACGGTGTCAACTTCCTAACCACAGTCGATTCGGTGACGCGTGTCCACTACTACTACGTCGAACGCGGTGACCGCGTGCTCGCGTTCTCGTTCATCGTCGGGAGCGCAGCCGACCAACCGGAGGGTGTGACTGCTGACACGCTCGAACAGATCGTGCGGTCGGTGGGGTTGCCCTAGGAGGAGACTCCTCCGGGCCCGGTGAGCGGAACCTCGACCGTATCGAGCCGGTAAGGTCTTTCGCAATGCGTCGCATCGATCCGTGGTTCGCCATCGGCCTGTTCGCGTTTTTCGGGCTCCTGTTCGTCGTCTTGTTCGGAGAGCGCATCGCCCCGTACGAGACGATCTACATGGTCCTCAATCGACCTCCGCTGCGGCCGCCGTACGCCCCGGGCGAGGTCTATCCGCTGGGGTCAGATGGCCTCGGCCGCGACCTATTCAGCGTCGTGCTCGCCGGCGCGCGAGCGACCCTTGTCATCGCGACTACAGCGGGCGTCGCGCGCGTCGTCTGCGGACTCGCCATCGCGACCGTCGCCAGCTGGTGGCGCCCGGTGCGCACGGTCGCCGATTCGCTCGCCGAGATCGTTTCCGCTGTTCCAGCCACGCTCGTTGCTCTGCTCGTGGTCCTTGTCGTCGTACGCAGCGACCCGCAGATCTTCACCTTCGTCGGCGCGCTGCTGGTGACGGGTTGGGCCGGTCCTTACCGGATCGCTCGCGCTGAGCTCGACCGTCTCACTCGCTCGCAATTCAGCGAGAGCGCCCTCGCCCTCGGCGTACGTCGCGCACCGCTCTTCGCTCGGCACCATCTGCCGCACCTCGTCCCGATGCTCGCTGTGTCCACCGCGCAGCAGTCGGTCGCGTCACTTGTCGCCGTTGCCGAGCTCGGCGTGCTCGGCTACACGATCGGCGCGACTCGGCTCCTGTCCGGTCAGTTCACCTCGACGATCCCCGAGTGGGGCGGGATCCTCGCGAACAGCCGGAGCCTCGAGAACCTATGGACGACGCGCTGGGTCATTCTCGTTCCCGGCGTCGCGTTCGCATTGGCGGCGATGGGGATCTCGGCGCTGGGTCTCGGCATCGCGCGCCAGTACCAGCGCAGGAACGCGTTCTACGACCTCCGTTCGAGGGGTGCCGCCGCACTCGCCGTGCTCTGTGTCGCGGGTGTCCTTGCCATGCTGCTCGTGCCCGAGCGGTACGCCGTGGCACGTGAATGGGCCGATTCGGCGCGTGCGCGCGTGACGATCGGCGCGCCGATCGAGAGCGTGTTCGCCGACGCCGGGCTGCGTCCGATCGGACCGAGCTACGTCGTGGAGCGGCAGATCAGCATGCTGGCGCAGACCGGACCCGCCAGCATCAGCGTGCCGCGCGCCGGGGTGCTCAGCGAGGAAGCCGACGCCCCGACCGACTTCCTTCCGGTGCTGTATTTCGCATCGGGTGGCGGCGTGTTCGACGCGCCGCTCGTCTTCGTCGGATGGGGCCTATCGCCTTCGGATCATCCCGCGGTCGCGACGCAGATCTTCAGCGGTCCCAGCTTCGGCAAGGTCATCGAGGACTGGCCAGACGATTACCAAGCCGTCGACGTGCGCGGGAAGATCGCGGTCATGTTCAAGACGCCGAACATCAGGACGGGCTCGCGCT
>JALYLT010000211.1 GCA_030774095.1 Chloroflexota bacterium | reverse complement strand
CGGATCATCATGGTCACCGTTCCGCAGAAGCCACTCGACCCGAAAGCGGAGGCGGCGATCGACGCCGTCTTCGTGCTCCCAGGTGGCGCGAACGAGCTCGCGGAAGTTCTGGGCGTCGGCAAATTGGCCCGGCCGCAGAACGGCGTGATGATCGCGGTGTACTCACCGAAGGGCGGCACCGGCAAGACGACCCTCGCCGTGAATCTCGCGGTCGTGCTGCGCCGGCAGGGAAAGTCGGTCGCGCTCATGGACGGTGTGATGCAGTTCGGCGCGGTGCGCCACGCGATGCAGATCCCGCCCGCGACGCGGTCGTTCGTGGACCTGCCGACCGCGGGCGCGATGCGCACGTCTCTGACCGAGGTCCTCTGGGAGGGTCCTTCCGGGGTGCACGTGCTGCTCGCCCCGGCCAAGCCCGAAGAGGTTGACCTCATCCAGGGCAACGACATCGGCAGTGCGATGAACATGCTGGCCGAAAGCCACGACTACGTCATCGTCGATACGCCCTCACGGCTCACCGAGGACGCCCTCGCGATCCTCGACACCGCGAGTCTCATCCTCATGATCGTCACGTACATGAACGCGACGGTCGCGAATTCCCGGTCGGCGATCGACACGTTCGAGGCGCTCGGCTACAAGGGCAGGAAGCCGATCCTGCTCGTCGTCAATCAGTCCGACACGGCCGGCGGGATGTCGAAGCAAGCCGTCGAACACGCGCTCAACCTGCCGATCATCGCCGAGATCCCGACCGACTGGAAGACGGTGAGCGACTCGTTGAACAAACAGCAGCCGTTCGTCATCGGGGCGCCGCAGGCCCCCGTCAGCCGAGCCGTCGAAGCGCTCGCGCACGGCCTCGTCACACAGCAACGGAAGTAGCGACGATGGGGCCAAGCGCCCCGATCGGCGTGTTCGACTCCGGCGTTGGCGGCCTCACCGTGCTGAAGGAGCTGCGTCGCCAGCTCGCCGGCGAATCCACGATCTACCTCGGCGACGAGGCGCGCATGCCGTACGGTCCACGTCCGGCCGAGGAGGTCATCGCCTTCACGCGTCAGGCGATGCGCTGGTTCGCGACGCGCGACTGCAAGCTGATCGTGCTCGCGTGCAACACCGCGACCGCGCAGGCGCTCGAGGCAGTCCGCGACGAGTCCGCAGTGCCGATCATCGGTGTGGTCCGTCCGGGCGCCGCCGCGGCGATCGCGTCGTCGGCGCGGCGGTCGATCGGAGTCCTTGCCACGGTCGGAACAGTCCGCTCCGGTGCGTACGTACGAGCGGTGCGCGATCTCGATCCGCTGTGCGACGTGATGCAGCAGGCGTGCCCGAAGCTCGTGCCGATCGTGGAGGCCGGGAAGGCGGGCACACCAGAGGCACTCGAGACGGTGCGGGAGTACGTCGCACCACTGCTGAGCGAGGGCGGCGTCGTCACACCGGTCGTGGATACGCTGCTGCTCGGCTGCACGCACTATCCACTGCTCCGTGAGGAGTTCAGCAAGGCGGCCGGTCCCGGCGTCCGCGTCGTCGACTCCGCGACGACGACGGCCCTCGCGGTGCGTGAGGTCCTCGCTTCGCATCGGTTGCTAGGGGAAACCGCGACGCCGAGGCACCAGGTCTTCGCGACGGGGCCGGTCGAGCGCTTCACCGAGGTGGCGCGCACGATCTTCGGCGAGGAGCTTCCCGAGGTCGAGGCGGCGACGCTGACGTGAACCTCGTCTCGACGATCACCGGCCTCCCGTATGTCGGCAAGACCACGCTCTTCAACTTGCTCACCGGCGGGCACGCTGCGACCGGCGGCTTCGCCGGCGCCGAGGGCGAGACGAACGTCGGCGTTGCGAAGGTCCCCGACCAACGTGTCGACAAGCTGGCCGCTCTGTACAAGCCGAAGAAGACGACGTACGCGGAGGTCACGTACCGCGACCTCGGTCTCGCTCCGCGTGTCGCGACCGGAGCCGCGGGCCACGCCACCCAGGCGGGTCAGGGGATCAGCGCACAGAAGCTCGGCGATCTGCGCACGTCGGACGCGCTGGTCCACGTCGTGCGCTCGTTCCGCGACGCGTCGGTGCCGCACGTCAACTCGACCGTCGATCCGAAGCGCGACCTCGCCACGCTCGAGCTCGAGCTGCTCTTCGCCGACCACGTCGTCGTCGAACGCCGGTTGGAGCGGATCGAGCCGGAACTCCGGTCGGCGAAGGGTCCGGAGCGCGAGCAGAAGGAGCGCGAGCGCGCCGTATTGCAAAAGGCGATGGCCGCGCTCGACGCCGAGACGCCGCTGCGCGACGCGGGACTCGATGAGGAAGAGCGAAAGGAAGTCCGCGGCTACCGTTTCCTGACGCTCCTGCCGCAGCTCGTCGTCGCGAATCTGGACGAAGGTGACGTGGCGGATCCAGACGCGGTGCTCGGACCGCTGCGCGAGGCGGCCGCAAAACATCGCGCGATGTCGGTCGTCGGCGTGTGCGCGAAGCTCGAGGCGGAGATCGCGCAGCTCGAGCCCGCGGAGGCTGCGGCGTTCCGTGCGGATCTCGGCCTGCACGAGCCCGCGCTCGATCGCGTCATCCACGCGACCTATGAGCTCCTCGGCCTCATCTCGTTCTTCACGGTGGGGGAGGACGAGGTCCGCGCGTGGACGATCCCGGCCGGTCTGCCCGCTCAACAAGCCGCGGGCGCGATCCACTCCGATCTCGAGCGGGGCTTCATCCGCGCGGAGGTGATCGGTTGGGAGGATCTGCTGAAGGCGGGATCCGAGGCGAACGCGAAGAAGCAGGGGATCATGCGGACGGAAGGTCGCGATTATGTGATGAAAGACAGCGAGGTCGTCCACGTCCTCTTCAACGTCGCGCCAAGTCGATAGCAGTGATGTGAGCGCCGACTTTCTCGCGATCGGTCACGTCGCGCGCGACGAGTTCGAAGGAGAGCCGACCTGGCGGCTCGGCGGGACCGCGCTCTATGCGGCGGCGACGGCGGCACGACTCGGCACGGCAACTGCGCTCGTGACACGCGTCGGTCCGGTCGAGAAGCCGGCGCTCGAGGAGCGCTGCGCGCAGCTCGGCATCACGCTACATGCGCTGCCTTCGTCTGCGACGACGACGTTCGGATTCCGCTACGTCGACGGAAAGCGGTTCATGCGTCTCACCGCACGCGCGAAAGGGATCGCGCCGGCCGATGTTCCAGCCGAGTGGCGGAAGGCGCGCGCGGTCGTGCTTGGCTCGGTCGCTCACGAGCTGGATCGTTCGCTGTTCGGGACGACGTCGCCATACGCGACGGTGCTCGTCGCTCAGGGCTACCTGCGTGAATGGTCCGCCGACGGCGCGATCCGCCCACGCCCATGGGAGGACGCCGAGGAGATCGTCCAGCTCGTCTCCGCCGTCGTGCTCAGCGAGGACGACGTCGCCGGCGATCTGAGCGCGCCGCGCCGCTGGGCGCGGAACGGCCGCGTTTGCGTCACGCTCGCGGAGCGCGGCGTGCTCGTGCTGGACCGTGGCTCCGAAACGACGATCCCCGGTTATCCCGCGGAGCGCGTCGTGGATCCGACCGGCGCCGGCGATGCCTTTGCCGCAGGTCTCGCGATCGCGCTCGCGGACGGCCGTCCGCCGGACGAATGCGCTCGCTACGCGAATGCCGTCGCGTCGTTCGCGGTGGAGGGCGTCGGGATGGAGACCCTCGCCGATCGCGCGTTCGTGGACGCACGGATGACTCGGCCTTCCTAGGCGGCTTGGTCCCGTAGCGCGATGTCCTGGATCTTCACGCGGGCCGCCTTTGGCACGTGGCCGAGCTCCAGGCGCCGCGAGGCCTGTGAGAGCGCGAAGCAGATGACGAAGTAGATCGTCGCCACGATCAGCAGCACCTCGACCGGGTTGAAGAACTGCGTGTAGATCGTGCGCCCCTGGCGGAGCAGCTCGAAGATCCCGATCGTCCCGACCAGCGAGGTGTCCTTTATCACGGTGGTCAGCTGCGCCATCATCGCCGGGACCATCAGCCGCAGCGCCTGCGGCAGGATCACCGATCGCATCGTCTGCGCGTGCGACAGGCCGAGGGCGCGTGCGGCCTCGTTCTGCCCCCGCGGGAGGCTCACGATGCCCGCCCTGATGATCTCGGCCAGCACGGCGCTCGTGTACAACGACAGACCAAGCACGCCGGCCCAGAAGCGCGGTAGCTCGAAGTCGGGGCCGAAGATGGGCCGGAAGAGCGCGGAGCCCTTGATCCCGAAGTAGACGATGAGGAGCAACACCGGGAGCGCGCGGATGGCCTCGATGTAGAAGATCGATGGCCAGCGGATCCAACGCTGTCGCGAGAGGCGGCCCAGCGCGAAGAGAAGCCCGACGACCAGCGACAGCGCCACCGAGACGAGCGAGATGTAGATCGTCTCGCGCAGGCCTTCGAAAAA
>JALYLT010000210.1 GCA_030774095.1 Chloroflexota bacterium | reverse complement strand
TGTTCGCCGCGGGGATGAGGCCCGCGTCGACGAGCGATCGGTAGGCGAGCGACTCCGCCATCCCCTCAGAGATCCAGCGTGGGCCCAACATGCACGCGCGGCCGCCCAGCGCGTACTGCCAGGTGTGTACGTACTCGTGCGCCGCGAGCTCCTTGCGCTCCGTGGACGCGGTCCAGGTGTCGGGCGCCGCGGCCGGTGGCGACGACCACGCGGTGTTGCTGGTCACGATGTCGAAGGATGGCCCGGCGGTGATGCAGCAGAAGCGTTCCGTGCCGTTGCCCACGATCACGTTGACCGTGATCGCATTCGTCCGATCACCGCCGACGCTCGCCGCGAGATACGCGCCGGCGCGCGCGACACCCTCGTGCACTTCAGCGATGTCGGATGCGCTGACCCCATCGCCGATCGCATACGTGACGCCAGCGGGTGAGGGTGGCGTTGGTCGCGGCGCCGAGCCGTCGGCGTTGAGCACGGTCACGACCCAGAACACGCCGTAGTCTTCCATCCACGTCGCGCCTTCGATCAGTGGACGGATCCCGAGCCGGTACGTCCCGGGGACGGGCGGCGCCTGCACGCTGAACTGGAACCATGCGATCTGACCTGGACCGACGTACGCCGCGGGCTGCACGGCGACGCGGTTGTAGCGCGGCCAGCCCGTCGCGGGCGAGCCGCGCGCGCCGTCGCCGCCGAGGATGCTCGGCTGGTCCTGTCCGGGCTCTGAGTCCCAGGTGCCGAGATACGCGACCTCGCCCAGGCGGCCGCTCACCCAACCACGCGAGCCTGAGTTGAAATACGCCACGGTCGCCGTCGCTCGTTCACCCGCGCAGAGGCTCATGTATCCGGACTGGCCGTACCAGGACGCGTGGAACCCCGGCGTCCCGACGGGCACGCGTGCCGGCGGCGCGATGCCGGGGCCCACCGAGCCGACGCAGGTCGCGGTCGTCGGACTCGCCGGCATCACCTCGGGGCCCGCGGCCGCGAGCGACGCGATGAGCATGACCACGGCAACGAACGGTCCCATCACCAGACAACTCTGCGCCTTGCGTGCCGTGACGGGAACGTGGCGTGCGTGAGGCGGCTACGCTGGCAGGCGTGTCCGATGCGCCGCCGCGCGCCGTGTTGAGCCCCGCGTTCCGGCTCGTATTCCGTCTCGAGATCGCCAACCGCCCCGGCATGTTCGCGCGGGTGGCGACCGTGGTCGGCGCGCGGGGCTGCAGCCTGGGCGCGATCGATCTCGTCGAGGCGACGCGCGCGGTCCACGTGCGCGACGTGACCGTCGATTGCCCGGACGAGCGCACCGGCGCTCAGCTGCACGAAGACCTGCAGCGCATCGAGGGCGTGCAGGTGCGCAATGTCTCCGACCGGGCGTTCCTCATGCATCTCGGTGGCAAGATCGAGACGAAGGGACGCGTGAGCGTGCGCACACGCGACGATCTGTCGCTCGTGTACACGCCGGGCGTCGCGCGGATCTGCCGAGCGATCGCCGACGACCCCGACAAGGTCTGGCGTCTGACGATCCGGCAGAACTGCGTCGCCATAGTGACCGATGGTTCCGCGGTCCTCGGCCTCGGCAACATCGGACCGGAGGCCGCGCTGCCGGTGATGGAGGGCAAGTCCCTACTCTTCGCGGACCTCGCCGGCATCACGGCGTTCCCGCTCTGTCTCGCGACGCACGATCCCGACGAGATCGTGCGCACCGTCGAGAACGTCGCGCCGGTGTTCGGCGGCATCAATCTCGAGGACATCGCGGCCCCGGCGTGCTTCGTCGTCGAGCGCAAGCTGCGAGAACGGCTCGACATCCCCGTCTTCCACGACGATCAGCACGGCACCGCGATCGTCGTGCTCGCGGGACTCGAGAACGCCGCAGCCGTTGTGCGTCGTCCTCTGGCGGACCTGCGCGTCGTCATCGCGGGCGCGGGCGCCGCCGGCATCGCGACCGCGCGCCTCTTGCGCCTCGCTGGAGTCCGCGACATCACCCTGTGCGACCGGCACGGGATCGTTCACGCCAAGCGCGATGATCTGAACGAGGAGAAGCGCGACGTGGTGACGATGCTCGCGACCGACCGTCGGGGATCGCTGGAAGACGCGCTCGCCGGCGCGAACGTGTTCATCGGCCTGTCCGGGCCGCGGATCCTCTCGCTCGCCGCCCTGCGCACGATGGGGCGGCCGCGCATCGTATTCGCGCTCGCGAACCCCGATCCCGAGATCGACCCGCTCGACGCCGCTCCGGAGGTCGACGTGCTCGCGACCGGGCGCAGCGATTACCCCAACCAGGTGAACAACGTGCTCGCGTTCCCCGGTGTGTTCCGAGGACTGCTCGACGCTCGCGCGCGCGGCGTCTCGGCCGAGGTCGAGCTCGCCGCGGCGAGGGCGCTCGCCGCGACCGTTCCTCAGGAGGTGCGGTCAGCCGAGTACATCCTGCCGTCGGTGTTCGACCGCGACGTCGTCCCCGCTGTGGCGAAGGCGGTCGCGGCCGCCACGCGCGACGCCGGTCTCGCGCGAAAGACCGCTACGCCCGAGCCGTAAGGATGTTGATCCGACGTCACGACTCTCCGCTCAGTGACGAGGAGTGGCACGCGTTCCTCGCCGAGCACGACTTCGGCGAGCTCATCGCGCCGGGCGTCGGCCGAGATCTGCCGATCGTGGTACCGACCCACTTCATCTACGACGGCGACAGGACCGTCCTCCTCCACCTCGCGAGACCCAATCCGGTGTGGGAGGCGCTCGTCGAGCGACCGCGGGCGCTGATCTCGGTGTTCGGCGCGTACACGTACATCCCGGGTCACTGGAACCAGGACGAGTACGGGGTCCCGACCTCGTACTACGCGGCGGTGCAGCTCGCGTGCGACGCCGAGATCATCGATGAGCCGGCCGAGGTCGCCGCGATCCTCGAGCAACAGCTCGCGCATTTCCAACCAGAGGGGAAGCACGCGCCGGTCCAGCCCGGCGACAACCGGTACGGCGAGCTCCTCGGATCCATCCGCGGCATCCGGCTCGCGGTGACTGACGTGCGCGCGAAGTTCAAGTTCGGGGCGAACCGGACCGTCGAGCACCGCCAGGCCGTTGCCGCGAAGCTTGCCGAGCGCGGACGACCGCTCGATCTCGAGGCCCGCGCGAACGTCGTGCGCCGGATCGAACGGGGATGACGCTCGAACCGCTCTTCCTTGCCGGCGTCGCGGTCCTGGCGCTCCTCACGATCTCTCCCGGTGCTGATATGGCGCTTGTCGCGAAGATCACGCTCGAGCGAGGCAGGCGCGCATCGTTGCTCGCGACGCTCGGCATCTGCTCCGGCACGCTCGTGCACGCGACGGCGTCGGCGCTCGGCCTTTCGGTGATCCTCGCGACGTCCGCCCAGGCGTTCACGGTCGTGAAGCTCGTCGGCGCGGCGTATCTCGCGTATCTCGGTGTGCAGGCGCTTCGCAGCTCACTCCGTCACGACGCGGCCGAGGTGACGTCGCCGCGACGCGGGGCCACTCCGTATCTACAGGGCGTGCTGAGCACCGTGCTGAACCCGAAGGTCGCGGTCTTCTACCTCACGTTCCTACCGCAGTTCATGTCGCCCGGGGACAACGTCCTCGTGCGATCCCTCGCGTTCGCGCTCGCGCACAGCGTGATGGGGATCATCTGGCTCTCCGCCTGCGCCTATGTCGTGTCGCGCGTGAGCGCCGTGCTGGGCGGTACCGGTGTACGGCGCTGGCTCGAACGTGCTACCGGCGGGTTGTTGATCGCGCTTGGCGCGCGGCTCGTGCTGGAGCGGCGCTAGCCGGTCCCTGGGATCGGCGCAGCACGAGGAGATCGCGTAGCTCCAGCAGACGCATCCGCAGCCACTCCCGTTCATTGCCGGCCAGCTGCGCGAGCGAGCCCGCGAGGAGCGCGATCTCATCTGCCTCGAGACCCATGAGGACCTCGCCCTCGGCGGGATAGCCTGCCGCCGCGAGCAGCGCTGCGGCTGGGAGCCCAAGCGCTTTGCCGAGACGTGCGAACACGGCGGCGCGTGGTTGTGCGATGCGACCGGCCTCGAGCTCGGAGATCGCGCTGCGCGAGACGCCGACTTGCTCGGCCAGTTCGCCCTGTGTGAGGTGAAGACGCTCGCGGTTGGCGCGGACCAGCCGAGCGAGCGGGGGAGTTGGTGCGAGAGCGCGCGTCGGCATGTCAGAAAACTTACCGCATGTCGCCAACGCGACAGGCGCGCTCACATTGCGACAGTATACTGTCATGATGCTCCACCCGATCGCGGCACCCCTTCTTGACCACGTGAAGCTCGCAACGCCGCTCGAGGTCGCTGGGTACGTCGCCGCGGTCGTTCTGTGGCTCGCCGGCGTCACCTTCGTCGTCCTCCGCAAGCTCCGCACGTCGCGCTAGATGCTCGAGACGCTGCAGGCGAT
>JALYLT010000209.1 GCA_030774095.1 Chloroflexota bacterium | reverse complement strand
CCCGCACGCTCGCTTCGCCTTTGCCCCAACTAATGAAAAACGCGGGGCGACCACACGGTCAGCTCCCCGCGTTCCCCCGTCCTGACTAGAAGTCTAACGTCAGGATTTGGCGGACGGACCGCCTTCGCCGGTGCGGGTACTGGTCTCAGCCGAGCGCTGGCCAACGCCGGAACGATCCCACTGGCGCTTGGCCTCGTCGACGAGCTCGCGCCCCTTGACCTGGGCCTGCTGCGAGAGATCGTTCGCGACCTTCTGCAGCTCATCCGCGCGGCGCTTCAGCTCTTCGCTCCGCACACGCAGCTCTTCGCGTGTCACATCGCCAGTCTTCGGTGCGTACAGCAGCGCAGCGACGGCGCCGGCGAGCAGACCGATAAGGAATCCCATGGCTTTCTCCCGTGTTCGTTTTTCACTATGACCTTAACCCCTGCGATGCGGCTCCGCGACGCTTACGGCGAATCCGGCGATCAGCGCCGCGACTGCCGCGAGAAGCAAGTGAGCGTCTCCCAACACGCCGAGTCGCCATCCGCTAATCTCCCCGGCCGCCTGCGCGAGCGCGACCGCCGCGGTCGCGAGCACCCACGCCGCGCCGAGGGAGCGCGGACGCCCAAGCGCGGCGCGCAAGGCGGCGGGGACTCCGATCGCGATCAGGGCGAGCGGGATCAGCGCGGGCGGCACTAGGCGGCGCGGCCACGCCGGGCGAGGAGTGCGAGCCGGCGCGCGGGCAGTGCGAAGAACGTGAGTGCTCCGGACGCCTGAGCGCGCTCGGGCGTGAGATCGCCCAAAGGCATGCGCGCGACAGCGACCGCCGCGAAGAGCGGGATCATGAAGAAGTAGGAGAAGAGGCTGCGCCAGGCGAAGAACAACGGCACGAGGGCGAGCACCACGCCGAGCTCGGGGCTTGTGCGTCGCGAGCGCCAGGCGACGACGAGGCAAACGAGGGCGCACATCGCCTCGAGGGCGAGGTATGCGCTCGCAGGGAGCAGCGGGAGTCCGCCGTTCGTTCCGAGGAAGACGATGCCGGCGCCGCGCGCGAACATCGGATCCGAGATCGGAGTCGTGATCCCCTCGATCCAGTCTCCGGGATTCCAGACGATGAATGGCAGGTTTGTAGCGACGAAGACCGCGGCCGCGATGGTCGTGCGGCGGAGACCTTCGCGCCAGCCATGCGTCGTCACGACCGCGATGAGATAAAAGGGCGCGAAGAACCACGCGAGCTGCTTGGTCGCGGCGGCGATGCCGTACGCCAGCGCGCTCCAGCGCCGCTCCCGCCACAGCCACGCGGCCGCGAGCGGCAGGACGTAAAGAAGATCCGCACTGCCGCTGACCGTGAACGCCGCAAGCGACGCGGCGCCGAGGACAGCGGTCAGCATGAACGGCCGCAGCCCGGCGGGCGTTCGCCAGACGACCAGCGCCATCGCGGCGATGAGGCATAGGACGTAGAGCCGGTTGGTGTCCCATCCCAGCGCCACGAAGGGGATGATCAACAGGAATGACAGCGCGGGGTACGACGGCCGAGACACGAACTCGACATTTCCGCCCTCACGCGCCCGCAGTGACCACGCCGCGTCGAGCTGGTCATCCGTGGGATACACGGCGACGTTCGCGAACTCACCACGCTTGAGCGGCGTGGTGCGATCGGCGCCGATACCCAGCTGCGCGTAGCAGTCGAAGATGTCGAGGGACGCATACGGGTCGCGACCCTGCAGCACCAGGCGGGCCGCGCAATCGTTCAGCGCGATCGCGTCGTTGTGATACGGCGTCCAGTCCCAGGAGCGCTGCCGCGGCACGTCCGAGATCCACGCGAGGGACACGAGCGCCATCACGCTCGCGAAGAGCCAGACCGCCCGATGAAGACGGACATGCGCCGGCGGCGTGTCCGCGTCGCCGCGTCCGGTGCCGCGGACCGCCGCGATGAGCACCACGAGCGCCGCGCCGATCGCGACGACGACGGCGATGGCGCCGGGCCGATCGGGTCGCTGGATGACGATGCTGTTGAGCAGTCCGGCGTAGTAGAGCGCCGCGCCCGCCACCGCGATCGCGGCCATCCGGAACAGCGCGCGCATGGGCCGGTCTAGCCCGGGCTGACGGCGCGGACGGTGCCGCCCCCCACGACCTCGTCGCCGTCATAAAAGACCACGGCCTGGCCGGGTGCGACGAGGGCGGGCGCCGCGAGTCGGAGGACCGCGCCGTCTGGGATCACGTCCACCGCCGCCGCAAGGGGCGTGCCGCGATAGCGCAGGACCGCCGAGGTCTCGAAGGTGTTGCCGGGCGACGCGTCACGCGTGAAGCGGACGTCCCGAAGCTCGTAGGTCGTGCGCGTGATCTCTTCGCGCGTCCCGACGACGGCCGCAGATCGCTCGGGCTCGAGACGCAGCACGTAAAGGCGTTCGCCCGTCGCCACGCCCGTTCCGGAGCGCTGGCCCACCGTCAACCCGCCGATGCCGGCGTGCTGCCCGACGACGCTGCCATCGACGCGCTCGACCGGACCGGCCTGGAACGCGAGAGGCGCGCGGCTTCGCACCAGGTCGCGGTAGTCGCCGCCGACGAAGCAGATGTCCATGCTCTCGGCCTTCGTCGCCGTTGGCAGATCGAACCGCGCCGCGATCTCACGGGTCTCGGTCTTATTCGCGAGCTCGCCGATCGGGAAGAGGGTCCGCCGCAGCTCGCGCTGGCCGAGCATGTACAGCGCGTACGACTGATCCTTCCCCGCATCGCGCGCACGGAGCAGCCGCCTCGTCCCGTCGTCGGCGTCTGCAACGCGCGCGTAGTGCCCTGTCGCGAGGCGCGAGCCTCCGAACTTCGCTACGACATCGCGGAGCAACGCGTCGAACTTCACGTGGTGGTTACACGAGACGCACGGATTCGGTGTTTCACCCGACGCGTACGCATCGACGAAACGGTCGACGACGTGTTTGCCGAAGACATCCGCGTAGTCGAGCGCATAGAAAGGAATGCCGAGCGTCGCGGCAGCGCGCCGCGCATCCTCGCCCGCTTCGTCGGTGCCGCAGCAGCGCGGCGCGTCAGTGTCGACGCCACCGGGCACGAGCCGCATCCACACGCCGACGACGTCCTCACCACGCTCGAGCAGCAGCGCCGCGGCCACCGATGAGTCCACGCCGCCGCTCATCGCGACGAAGACCTGCTCGCTCATACGGAGATCGCCGCCGCCTCGCGCAGGCGCGCAACGATCGGTGGCAACGCGGCGAGGAATGCATCCACGTCCGCGTCCGTCGTCGCGCGGCCGACGGTCACCCGTAGCGAGCCCTGCGCGACGTGCCGCTCCAGCCCGAGCGCGATGAGCACGTGGGAGGGCTCGGTATCACCCGATGTGCACGCCGAGCCGCTCGATGCAGCGAATCCCGCGAGGTCGAGCGCGACGATGAGCGACTCGCCTTGCGTCCCCGGGAAACAGAACGACGCGTTGTTCGGCAGCCGCTCCGTCCGATGTCCGGTGAGGACGGCGTCGGACACGCGCGCGAGGACGCCGTCGATGATCCGGTCGCGCAGCCCTGCCTGCCGCGCCGATTCGGTCGCGCGCCGTGCCGCAGCGACGCGGAGAGCGATGCCGAGGCCGACGATGCCCGCGACGTTCTCGGTGCCGGTACGCCGACCCTTCTCTTGCCCACCGCCGGTCTGCATCGTTCCGAGCCGCGTGCCTCGACGGACGTACAGCGCGCCGACGCCCTTCGGGCCGTAGAACTTGTGCGCGTTCACCGACACGAGGTCGACGGGGATCCGACTCACGTCGAAGTCGAGAGCACCGACCGTCTGCACCGCGTCGGTATGAAGCTTGACGCCGCGGTCGCGGCACAGCGCGCCGATCTCTGCGATCGGCTGGATCGTCCCGATCTCGTTGTTCGCGTGCATCACCGAAACGAGCGTGGTCTTCGGCTCGATGGCCGCTGCGATCGCCGCGGGATCGACGCGTCCGTCGCGGTCCACGCCTACCACGGTGAGGCGCGCCCGGCCGTGAGACTCGAGGTCCCTGGCCGTATCGAGGACGGCGTGGTGCTCGATCGCGGTGGTGACCATGTGGTCGCCAAGACCGCGGCGCGCCTGCATCACTCCGCGGAGCGCCAGGTTGTCTGCCTCTGTGCCGCCACTGGTGAACACGATCTCGGACGGTTCCGCGCCCAGCGAGGCGGCGACCTCCTCGCGCGCGGTGTCGACAAGCGCGCGCGCGGCGCGACCTTCGGCATAGATGCTCGAGGGGTTGCCGTGGGTCTCGCGCAGCACGCGCGCCATCGCCTCGGCGACCTCGAGGTCGACGGGCGTGGTCGCGGCGTGATCGAGATAGACGCGCTTCACCTGTGTAAGTCTAGGCGTGATGCTGCCCTTCTTCGCGGCGATCGGTCTGTTCGTGATGCTCGTACTTCTCTGGCTCGGAGAGCGACTCGCGGACCGCACCGAGGGCCGCCCGC
>JALYLT010000208.1 GCA_030774095.1 Chloroflexota bacterium | reverse complement strand
TTCGCGGACATCCTGATCAGGAGAAAACACGCGGCATGAGATCGGGGCTCGCCAACGCGGTCGAGAGCGTGCTCTTCGTGGCCGAGAAGCCCGTGTCGCGGGCAGAGCTCGCGCGCGTCGTCGGCGCGACCCCGAAGCAGGTCGACACCGCGCTCGCGGAGCTCACTGCTTCATACCGGGCCACCGGTCTGCGGCTCGCGCACGACGGCGATGACTGGCAGCTCGTGACCGCGCCCGAGCATGCCGCGCACGTCGCCGCGTATCTCGGTGCCGATCGCCTGCGTGTCTCTCCCGCGTCGCTCGAGACGCTTGCGATCATTGCGTACCGCCAGCCGGTGACGCGTGCCGACGTTGAATCGATCCGCGGTGTCAACTGCGACCAGACGATCTACACGCTGATGCAGCGGCGTCTCATCGAGGAGCGCGGGCGCCGCGAGGCACCGGGTCGGCCGATCCTCTACGGAACGACGTGGGAGTTCCTCGAGTGCTTCGGACTGTCCAGCCTCGATGAGCTGCCGCGCGCGCTCACGCCCGAGGGCGCGATCCCAGGCCTCGGCGAGCGCGATGCGGTGGGGGATGGCTCGGCGTGATACGTCTGCAGAAGGTGATGGCCGACCGCGGCGTCGCCTCGCGTCGCGCGGCCGAGGAGATGATCACAGAGGGGCGCGTGCGCGTGAACGGCGATCTCATCACCACCCTTGGCTCACGCGTGGCCGAGGATGCACACATCGAGGTCGACGGCCGGCTGATCGCCGCGCCCGCCCCGCACCGCTACGTGTTGATGAACAAGCCGGTCGGGATCGTCTCGACCGCGCAGGACGAGCACGGACGTCGGACCGTCGTCGATCACATCGGTGCTCGCGAGCGTCTCTATCCGGTCGGCCGGCTCGACACGGACTCGGAGGGGCTGTTGCTCCTGACGAACGACGGCACGTGGGCGGAACGCGTGCTACATCCGCGGTACGGCCACGAGCGCGAGTACGACGCCTGGGTGGAGGGCGACCTCACCGATGATGCGCTCGCACGCCTTCAGCGGGGAATACCGCTGGAAGAGGGCACTGCGCGCGCCGTGCGCGTGTCGGTGCGTTCGCGCTCGCGCGGCCGCTCGCGTCTCTCGCTGGTGCTGCTCACCGGATGGAAGCGCCAGGTGCGCCGCATGCTCGCCGCGGTTGGACTGAAGGTGACGCGTCTCGTGCGCGTACGCATGGGCCCCCTCGAGCTCGGAAAGCTGCGACCCGGCGAGTTCCGAGACCTCACCAAGAGAGAGATCGATGCGATGACGAAGCCGACCGCGCAGCCGAAGACACAAGGCCGCGAGGAAACGGCGCGTGCGGTCGCGCCACCTCGGATCGCGCCCCAGGTAACGCGGCGAGAGCCAGTGCGAGCGGTCGCGCAACGGATAGCGCGCCGAACACCAATAACGCGAACGCGAGTTGGGCCGGTGGAGAGCGTGCGGGCAGCGGCGCCGCGGGTGACGCGGCGAGCGGGAGTTTCGCGAGCGAGAGTGGAGGGGCCCCGCCGGCAGCCATTCGGCGCGCGAGCGGTGCAGGCGGGGAGGCCAACTCGCGAGCGAAACCCCCGAGCCGCGGCAGGACCCGCGGCGCAGTTTGTTCCACGACGGCGGTCGACACGGGCGGCGGCGGGCCGCGCCGCGCCACGGCGAGCAAGCGGTGGACGAGCGTGACTCCGCGGACGATCGCGATCGACGGACCCGCCGGCGCCGGCAAGAGCACGATCGGAGCGCTCGTGGCCGAGCGGCTCGGGTACACCTTCCTAGACACCGGCGGCATGTATCGCGCGATCGCGCTCGCGGCGCAAAGGAAAGGCATCGATCCCGATGACGCGGAGCGCCTCGCGCAGCTCGCACGCGAGTCGCGCATCACGATCGGCCCGCCGACGGTGCGCGACGGGCGCGCCTACACGGTTCTCCTCGACGGCGCCGACGTCACCTGGGACATCCGCTCCCCCGAGGTGGACCGCACCGTCTCGCAGGTGGCGCGCGTGCCGGCGGTGCGCGAGGCGATGCTGGAGCAGCAGCGCGAGCTTGCGCGCCGCGGTCGCGTTGTCATGGTCGGACGCGACATCGGCACCGTGGTATTGCCCGAAGCCGATTGCAAGATCTTCCTGACCGCCTCAGCCGCGGAGCGCGCGAAGCGACGCGAGGAAGAGCTGCGCTCGCGCGGCCAGGTGCTCCCACGACAGGAGCTGCTGCAGGAGATCCTGCGGCGCGATCGCATGGACAGCGAGCGGAAGGTGGCGCCGCTGCGCACGGCCGACGACGCCGTCGTCGTGCAGACCGATGGGCTCTCCGTCGGTCAGGCATTGGACCAAGTCCTCGCGATCGTGACGCGTCCAGCGCCGACCGCGTGATCTCGGACAGCGCCCCGGAGTGGCCGGTGGAGCGTCTCTGGGTGTGGAATCTCTTGTTCCCCCCGATCCGCACGATCGTCCAAGCGCTCGTCCACGTTCGCGTCGAGGGCCGGGAGAACCTTCCGAAGAGCGGGCCATACATCCTCGTGTCGAATCACATCAACTGGAAAGACCCACCGCTGATCTCGATCAACCTCGATCGGTCCGTGCGCTACATGGCGAAGATCCAGGCGTTCGGCTATCCGCTGCTCGGTTACATCGTCCGCGCGACCGGCGCTTTCCCCGTGCGGCGGGGCGAGGGCGATCGGCGCGCCCTGGTGACCGCGTTGCGGGTGCTCAAAGGCAATCAGATCCTCGGATTTTTCCCAGAAGGGCACCGGAGCGAGGCGGGGGCGCTGCTGCGGGGTAAACCGGGCGTCGGATACATCGCGTCGCGTGTCCCGGATGCCCCTTTGGTGCCGATCGCGATGATCGGGACCAAGCAGTCGATCCTCCGACTCATGTTCGGCGGTCACGCGGTCTTACGCGTGGGACGACCGTTTCATCTTGCCGATCTGACCGAGGAAGAACGTCGCGACGAGCAGGCTGTGACCGATGCCGTGATGAGACGCATCGCATCGCAGTTGCCCCCCGAAATGCGAGGTGCGTACCCCTAGAATCGATATCAATGGAAGTACTGCTCGCACGCGAGAACGGGTTCTGTTTCGGCGTCAAGAAGGCGGTCGAGCTGACCGAGGCCGCCGCTGAGACAGGGAAGACCGTTCACAACCTCGGCCAGGTCGTCCACAACCCCAAGATCAGTGAGCGGCTCGCCGCGCGCGGGGTCAAGGTCATCAAGGATCCCGCGGACGCGTCGGACGGCATCGTCGTCATCCGCGCACACGGCGTCCCACCGGAGGTCCGGAAGCAGATCGAGGACCGCGGTCTCGAGTGCATCGACGCGACCTGCTCGCTCGTGCTTCGCGCACAGCGGTTCACGAAGCAGCTTGCGGACGAGGGCTACCGCGTGATCATCCTCGGCACCCCCGACCATCCCGAGGTCGTTGGACTGAAAGGATTCGCCGGCGATGACTACGTGGTCGTCGAAACGAAAGAGGAGTGGTCGAAGCTCCCGAAGATGAAGCGCGCCGGCGTCGTCTCCCAGTCAACACAGCCGCCGTGGGCTTTCAAGGAGCTAGTGGCGCACGTCTCGGAGATCGCGCAGGAGACGAAGGTCTACAACACCGTCTGCCCGGTCACGGTGAAGCGCCAGGTGGCTGCGAGCGAGCTCGCGGAACAGGTGAAGACGATCATCGTCGTCGGCGGGAAGAATTCGGCGAACACGCGGGAGCTCGTAAATCTCGCGAGGATGCAGGGTCGCGTCGCCTATCACATCGAGAACGCGAACGAGCTCGAACCGGAGTGGCTGCGCGATCAGGAACGTGTGGGGCTCATCGGTGGTTGCTCGACGCCGATGGACACGCTTCTCGAGGTCAAGGAGCGCGCCGAGGAGCTCGCGGAAGCGGTCCCGGCCTAACCCGCGTGTCCCGCGCCGTCGTTGCCGTTGTCGGCAGGCCCAACGTTGGGAAGTCGACGCTCTTCAATCGTATCGTCGGCGAGCGCGTCGCCATCGTCGAGGATCTTCCCGGCACCACACGCGATCGCGTTTATGCGACCGCGGAATGGCGCGGTCGCGAGTTCTCGCTGATCGACACCGGCGGCCTCGACGATCCGCGGGCGGGTCAGATGGAAGCGGCCGTCCGGCGTCAGGCCGAGGCCGCAATCACCGAAGCCGATGTGGTCCTCTTGGTCGTCGATGCGCAGTCCGGCATCCTCCCGGTCGAGCACGACGTGGCGGATCAGCTCCGCCGGAGTCGAAAGCCGGTCATCCTCGTCGCTAACAAGGCCGACTCCTGGCGCGGTGAAGCGCAGGCCGCGGAGTTCTACGCGCTCGGCCTCGGCGATCCGTTCCCTGTCTCCGCGATCCAGGGGCACGGAACGGGCGACCTGCTCGACGCGGTCGTCGAGCGCCTTCCAGCCGAGAACGACGAGGTGCCGTCGGCCGATGCGCACATC
>JALYLT010000207.1 GCA_030774095.1 Chloroflexota bacterium | reverse complement strand
CCAAATGCGCGGGTCACGCCTCGCGCTGCCAGATCGCGAGGTCGTGCGCGAAGGTCACACGCCATGGATCGAGCTCCTGGAGACGCGCCACCCACGGCGCGTACTCGGGATGAGGTGATCCGGCGCGATCCAGCGTCCACGCGTACAGCGCACGCGCGTACTCCGCCGCGTCGGAGAACGCCTGGCCCGCGATCACGATGCGGCCCTCCTGCGTCTCGACGACGAACGACTGATGACCGGCGGTGTGACCGGGCGTCGGAATGATGTGAACGCCGGGCGCGACCTCGGCCTCCTCACCGTCCAGTACCTCGAGGTTCGCGCCGGCGAACGCGATCGTCTTCTCCGGCAGCGAATAGTCGAGCGTCGTGCCCGCCGCATCGCGTTCGACCTTCTGTACGAAGATCGGCACGCCAGGAAAGCGGAAGTTGTTGCCGGAGTGGTCCACATGCAGATGACAGTTCGCGACCGCCCGGGTGTCCTCCGGTAGCAGCGCCGCCTCGCGCAGCACGTCGTCGAACGGCCGAATGACCGGATGAAAGATGGCCTCGGCCTTCGCATGACCCGACGCGAGTCCGGTATCGAGCAGGATCGGACCTGACGGATGGCGGACGAGGAACGCGTCCACCACGATCGCCGCACCCTGCAGGTGAGGCGCGCGCGGAAAATCGAGCGGCACCGTGTAGTGGCCCATGTGCAGACGGATCACGTCGCGCGCGCGAAGCATCGCTACCCCGTGCGCAGCCGCGGGTCGAGCGCGTCCCGCAGCGAGTCGCCGAAGAGGTTGAAGCCGAACACGGCCATGCTGATCGCGACGCCGGGAGCGATGGCGAGCCACGGCGCCTGCTCCAGGAACTGCATGCCCGCTCCCCGGAGCATCAGCCCCCACGACGGCGTGGGCTCGAACACCCCGAGGCCGAGAAACGACAGTGACGCCTCCAGCAGGATCGCCTGACCCAGGAACGCGGTGAGCATGATGAGATACGGCGCGAAGACGTTCGGCGCGATGTGCCGGAACATGATGCGGAACGCGCCGGCTCCGACCGAGCGCGTGGCCTCGATGTACGGCATCTGCACGATGCTGAGCGCGCTCGAGCGCACGACCCTCGCGACGCGTGGGACGATCGGCACGGTGATGGCGGCGATGACGTTCGCGATCTTGTCCTCGCCCGTCCCCAGCGCCGCGACCACGGCGATCGCGATGACGATGAGCGGGAACGACAGGAGCACGTCCATGAGCCGCTGGATGATCTGGTCGGTGCGTCCGCCGAGGTAGGCGCCGGCGACACCCAAGACCAGCCCCAGCGTGCAGCCGACGAGCGAAGCGGTGAATCCCACCAGCAGCGCCGTCCGCGAGCCAAAGATGACCCGTGAGAGGACGTCTCGGCCGAAGTTGTCGGCGCCGAGGAGGTGCTCCGGGGATGGCGGCTTGAGCAGATCGGGGAAGTTGATCGCCGTCGGATCGTACGGGGCCACCACGTCGGCGAACACTGCGGCCAGGAGCATGACGATGATGAGGACCGCGCCCGCGGTACCGAGCGGCCGTCGGCGGATGAAGTCGGTCCAAAAGCGAACGAAGCGCCGCCGCCCGGTGGACTCGAGGTAGCGACGCTTCGCGATGTCGTCCGCCGATAAGGCTCGGTCCGGAGCGACGCGTGGCTCGGCATCGACCATTACGAGTACCGGATCCGCGGATCGAGGACGACATAGACCATGTCGACCACGAAGTTCACGATGACGAACACCGCGGCCAACAGGAGGACGAGCGCCTGGATCAGCGGGTAATCGCGGTGGGCGACCGCGTCGACCAGCAGCTTTCCGATGCCGTTGAGGTTGAAGACCTGCTCGGTCACGACGAGCCCGCCGATGAGGAACGCGAACTCGAGGCTCACGACCGTCACGACCGGCAAGAGGGCGTTCCGCAGCGCGTGCCGGACGACGACGAGCGTCTCGCGCAGCCCCTTCGCGCGAGCGGTGCGGACGTAGTCCTCGCGGAGTACCTCCAGCACCGTCGAGCGCGTCATGCGCATCGACACCGCCGAGTATCGGTAGCCGACGGCGACCGCGGGCAGGATCAGGCCCGCGAGGTTGGCGACCGGGTCTTCGAAGAAGGGAGTGAAGACCACCGGCGGCGCCCAGCCCCAGAGCGTCAGCGTGACGAGGACCATCATGATCCCGATCCAGAAGCTCGGCATCGCAAGCCCGCCGATGCTGAAGATGCGTATCGCGTAGTCGATCCAGCTGTCCTGCTTCACAGCCGCGACAACGCCCAGCGGGATCGCGAGCGCGACCGCGAAGAAGGTGGCGAGAACAGCCAGCTCGATGGAGAGCGGCACGCGGACCTGTACCTCATCGACGACCGAGTGTCCCGTCCACAGTGACTGACCGAGATCGAAGTGCGAGATCGAGACCATCCAGTCCACGAACTGCTCCCACATCGGCTTGTCCAGCCCGAGGATGTGGCGCTCCTGGTCGATGATGTCCTGCGGAACGCTCGACCCGGCGTAGCGGAGGGCGACGATGTCGCCGGGCACGGCGCGCATGATGACGAAGGTCAGGATCGCGACGCCGATGAGCGTGGGGATCATCAGCAGGAGCCGCCCGACGATGTAGCGCCTCATCGCGCTAGTGTCAGGCGGCTCCTGCCAGTGCGCTAGTTCGCTATTTCTTCGCCAGCCAGACGGTGGTCAGGTCCTGATTCGTGTAGTGGTTCGAGCCGATCTTCCAGCCACGCACGGTGTTGAGGTACGGAATGATCCGGTACCACCACAGCACCGGGTACTGGTAGGCCATCTCGTCCATCGCGTAGCGCTCGATGTCCCCGACGAGCTTGATGCGCTTGGCCGGATCGGTCTCACGGCTTTGCGCGTCGATCATCCCGTCGAGCTTGGTGTCGTCGTAATACGCGAAGTTGAGGCCCTTGCCGGCCTTGCTGGCCGACCAGAACTTGGCGAGCTGCAGGTCCGGCTCGTCAAGGAAGTCGCAGTTGAAGTCCAGCGCGACCTCGAACGTGCCGGCGCGGAGATCCGCCTGGTAGGCGGAGGTCTCCTTGACGTCGTGCGTCGCCGTGATGCCGACGGACTTCCACTCATTGATGAGGTAGACGGCGACCGGCTCGTACGGTGTCGTGATGTTGCGATTGAGGAACTTGAAGGTGAGGTTCGGCACCCCGGCGTCGGCGAGCAGCTTCTTGGCTGCGTCCTTGTTCGCCTTGGCGTCCTTGCCGAAGCCGGCGATCTTCACCAGGTCGGTGTCGCTCATCGCGAACGGTCCCTTGGGGCGCATGAGCCCGCCGACGTCTTTCACGATCGTGGTCTTGGAGAGCGCCTCGCCGCCCGCCCAGCGGTCAACGGCGAGCGTCAGCGCGCGGCGCACGCGCGGGTCGTCGAACGGCTTCTTCGTCGTGTTCGGCACGACGTAGTTCACACAGATCCACGGCGCCTCCTGGATCGCGAGGTCGTTCGGCAGCGAGCGCGACAGGTCGTCGCGCTGTGACGGCGTGAAGCCGCGGAACTCGATCATCGCCTGCTTGCTGCGGATCGCGGTCACGCCGGCGTTGGCGTCGGTGATGATGAGCGCCTTGTAGGCGTCAAGGTACGGAAGCTTGGTGCCGTCCTTGTCCTTGCCGAAGTAGTCGGGGTTCTTCTTGCCCTTCCAGTCCTGGCCCTTGGTGTTGCCGTCATAGAGGAAGGGGCCGGTCCCCATGATGTTCTTCTCGTAGAAGTGGATGTCGGCCTTCAGCTTCGCGGCGCTGTAGATGAAGTTCCACGGCGATGCGAGGTTGGTGAGGAACGAGGCCGATGGGTACTTCAGCTTGAACTCGACGCTGTTCTTGTCCGTCGCGTTCACGGCGGACACCACCGCGTACGCGCCCGCGCGCGGCGAGAGCACGCCGGTCGGCGGGAAGATGATCTTGTCGTAGGTGGCCTTGACGTCCTCGGACGTCATCACCGAGCCATCGTGGAACTTCACGTCCTGGCGCAGTTTCACCGTGACCGTCATCTTGTCGGCGGAGACCGCCGGCTGTTCGGCGGCGACGTCCGGGATCACCTTGGTGAGGTCGTTCGGGTCGAACTTGTAGAGCAGGCTGTAGTGCGGCGCGATCGGATGCAGAAGGGCGAACGTGGTTTCACGATGCCCGTCGAACGACGGCGGCTCCGCGTTCACGATGAACGTAAGCGTGCCCCCGGCGACCGGCTTTTCGCCACCCGCCACCGACGGCGCGACCGTCGTGGTGGGCGGCTTCGCGGCCTGCGTGCAGGCGGCCAGGACGAGCGTGAGCACGAGAACGGATGCGATTCGCGTACGAAGCACGGCGACCACCCCCTTGGCGCGGAATGTACTGCGCGTGGCGGAAAGACGGTACCGCGACGCGAGACGGACTACGAGTCTCGTACCGCCGCCCGGCTCCTCCGGATCACCTCTTTGTAG
>JALYLT010000206.1:1142-4438 GCA_030774095.1 Chloroflexota bacterium | reverse complement strand
CTAGCCCGATCGCGACGCCGCTCCGCGCCGCGCGCGCGACCACGCGAGTAGCTGGTCCCGCGGAAGGAAGTTCACGATGCGCTCGCTTCTTCGGTCCATCGCCAGAGGGCCGCCCGTGCCGCGCGCGACGTCGATGCTCGGAATGAGTCTTCGCCTCGCGTGACAGGAGCTCCGCGAGATCGCGGTTGCGAAGCATCGACCTAGACAGGAAAGAGGTCGCTCACCCGTTCCACGTGCGCGAGCGCATCGTGCGCGCGACGCACGTCGTCTACGTCGATGGGCGGCGCCGCGCGCCGCACGCCGCTCGTTTCGAGCACGACCATCGACTCGGCGCTGCAGGCCGGGCACGCCACCACGACGATGCAGCGACGAGTGGTCCACTCGACCTGACGCATGACGCCCCCGGCCAGGCCGTGCTGGCACGTTGCACACGCGAGCCTCGCGAGGCGTTCGGTATCGACGAGGGACCAGTCCATGGCTCCGCAGAAAGCAGAGTGCGTGCCAGCCTGCTCAACCGACGAGTTCGCGTAGGCGGAGCGCGTCGCGCGGCGCGTATGCACGCTCGTCATTGTTGAAATAGGCAAATACGTCGAGGTCCGCGTCACGCCAGGCGCGGATCCGCTCGGCCCAAGCAGTCAGTGAGGCGTCGTCGTAGGTCGAGCCGTACAGGCGCGTCTGTCCGTGGAACCGCAGGTACACGAAGTCAGCCGTGACGGCGCCGCGCGTCGGCCATTTTGGCGTGTCGATGACGCACAGAGCGACGCCTCGTTCGCGCAGCACCGCGAGTGCGCCGTCGGCGAGCCACGAGGCATCGCGCGGCTCGACGGCGTGCCGCTTTCGTCTCGGGGCGACGACCGTGAAGAACCGCGCGACACGCTCCGCATCGAAGTGAAGTCGCGCCGGCAGTTGAACGAGGACGACGGCAGCTTTTGCACCCAGTCCGGCCATGGTGTCGTACGAACGCGCGACCATCGCACCGTCGACGTTCAGCCGCTTCATGTGGGTGAGGAATCGATTGAGCTTGACCGCATACACGAAGGTGTCGGGCACGGCTCGGCCCCAGGGCTCGAACGTCGCCCGCTCCGGCTGCCGATAGAAAGGACTGTTGAGTTCGACCGTGTTGAATCGCTCGGCGTAGTGCTCGAGCCAGCGCGACTGCGGAAGACCCTTCGGATAGAAGCTCTGGCGCCAGTGCGGATAGACCCAGCCGGACGTACCCATGCGCACCTCGCCGGCCACTTACTTAGCCTAGGCGGCGATGCGTCAGCTCGCGAAGATCTTCATCGCGGTCGGCACGCAGTCCGTGGGCGGCGGGACGAGCACGCTCTTTCTCCTGCGTCGTTTCCTCGTCGAGCGCGAGGCGCGCATCAGCGAGCGCGAATTCACCGAAGCCTGGGCGCTCTGCCAGCTCAGCCCGGGCATCCACCTGGTCGCGCTCGCGGGCCTGCTCGGTGAGCGGATCGCCGGTTGGCGAGGCGTGATCGTCGCGGTCTCCGGGATGATGGTCCCCGCCGCGGTCATCACGGTGGCGATGACCGCCGCCTACGGCGTCATCGCGGATCAGCCCCTCGCGCGCGCGGCGCTCGAGGGCATGACGCCGGCGACCGGCGGCATGACGCTCGGTCTCGCGATGGTCCTGGTGCGCGATGCTCGTCGACATGGCCTTCGCACCCTCGTCGATATCGCGGTGGTCATCGTCGCCTTCGCCGTTCTGCTCCTCACGACGGTCTCCAGCCTCGCGGTGATCGTCGGCGCGGCGACGATCGGCGCGCTCTTCCTCGGTCGCGAACGCCCGACGTCGCCCGAGGGCGCGGTCGCATAACAGGTGGATCCACTCGCGCTGTTTGCGGTGCTGCTCAAAGACTCCGCGCTCGCGCTCGGTGGCCTTGGATCGCTGCCGCTTCTGCGCCAGGATCTCGTGGCGACCGGCGTGGCAACCGATGTCCAGCTGGTTCAGGCTCTCGCGATCGGCCGCCTCTCGACCGGGCCGAACGGGCTCTGGATCGTGAGCCTCGGCTACCAGATCGCCGGACTGCTTGGCGCGGTCATGGCGCTCGTCGCGTCGAGCCTCCCTCCGCTCGTCATCCTTCCCGCGACCGCGGTCGCGCGGCGGTGGCTGCTCTCGGTGCCGTTCGCCGGTCTCGTGCGCGGAGCCGCGCTGGCGACGGCGGGCCTGCTCTGCGCGACGGGCTTCCTGCTCATCGTGCCCGTCGGCGACGCGCCGTCATGGTGGCAAGTGCTCATTGGCATCGCGGCCGCGGCATTCACGTATCAAGGCCGTCTGCATCCCGCGGTGGTGGTCCTCGGTGGCGCACTGCTCGGTGTTTTGCTCGCCCGTTAGGTCCATAGAATCACCAGACTTGAACGCGCTCGATCTCATCTCGGTCGTCACGCAGATCATCTACGTGCTGATCTTCATCAGCGTCGCGGTGCGGGCCGCGCGACAGCCGACCACAGCGCACGCCGACATGGTCCTCTTCTTCGGCGCGGTGGCGTTCATCATCCTGGTTTCGCGTCTCTCAGCGCTCCTGGGAACGACGCCACCAGCATGGCTGACCGCGCTCGACATCGCGATCCTCATGGCGTTGCCGTACATCCTGCTGAGACTGGTCGATGACTTCACAAACGTGCGCACCCCCGTCAAGCGCGCGTCCGAGCTCGGCCTCGCCGCCGGCATCGTCGCGATCTACGCGGCGGGGCCGACGATGACGCCGGTGCTGCTCTACGTCGTCGTGTACTTCTTCGTGCTCTCGGCCTTCTGTGCGATAGCGTTCATCCGGGCGGCTCGACGCTCGCGCGGCGTGACGCGGCGCCGCATGGAGGCGATCTCGCTCGGCTCGATCCTTATCGGGACCGGCATCCTCATCGCAGGCCTGACGCCTCTGGCGCGTCCCGATGATCGCGCCGCGCTGCAGGCGCTCGCGCAATTGCTCTTCCTCGGCTCCGGCGTCGCTTACTACCTTGGCTTCGCTCCGCCGCCGATCCTCCGACGAGCGTGGCAAGAGCCCGAGCTGCGGGCATTCCTCGCCCGCGCCGCGAGCCTGCCGCGACTGCCGACGACGCTCCACATCGTGCGCGAGCTCGAGCAGGGCGCGGCGAACAGCACCGGCACGGCCGCGCGCATCGGGCTGTGGCAGGACGACACGTCAAAGCTCCGCTTCTGGGAGGACGACGACGCGACGGTGGATCTCGAGCCGGGGAAGCATTTCGCCGGGCGCGCGTTCGAGCTGCAGCGTCCGATCTTCAGCACGAACCCGATCCGTGACAACCCCGAGGCCGCCGCGAGCTACCGTTCG
>JALYLT010000206.1:0-1132 GCA_030774095.1 Chloroflexota bacterium | reverse complement strand
CGCGTGGGGGCCGTCCTCGCGGCGCCCATCACCGCGGGTGAGCGCCGTCTCGGCGTGCTGACGTTGACCGCGCAGCGTCCGCCGATCTTCGCCGGGAGCGACATCGAGCTCGCGAGCCTGCTCGCGGACCAGGCCGCGGTCATCCTCGAGAGCCGCGCGCTGATCGATCATGCCGCACGTGTGAGGGCGCGCGAGGAGGCGACCCGCCTCAAGGAGGATTTCCTCTCGGCGGCCGCGCACGATCTCAAGACACCGCTCACAACGGTGGTCGCGCAGGCCGAGTTCCTCGAACGGCGCGCGACGCGGGATCCGAACGCTCCCGCTGACCTCGCGGGCATCCGGCGCGTCGTCCGCGAGAGCAAGCGCCTCGCCAGCCTTGTCGGTGACCTGCTCGACGCGACACGGCTCGAGCAGGGCCGTCTGGTCGGCGAACGTGAGCCGGTCGACCTCGCGACGCTCGCACACGAGATCTGCTCGCACGACATCGCCGACCTGAGCAGCTGTCAGGTCGAGGCGAGCGCTCCGGTCGTGGGCGAGTACGATCGCCGTCGCGTCGAGCAGCTGTTCCAGAACCTCGTCGAGAACGCGAGGAAGTACAGTCCTGAGCGCAAACTGATCAAGATCAAGGTCTGGCAGCAGGACAGAGAAGCGCGCGTCAGCGTCGAGGACTCGGGGATCGGCATTCCGGCCGCGGACCTGCCGCGGATCTTCGAGCGTTTCTCGCGAGCGTCGAACGTGGACGACAGGCGCTTTCACGGAATGGGCCTGGGCCTGTTCATCTGTCGTGGGATCGTCGAGGAGCATGGTGGTCGGATCTGGGTGGAAAGCGAGGTCGGCAAAGGTTCCACGTTTCACGTCGCGTTGCCGATCGCGGATGGAAGGAGACTCAATTAGGTGACGGTTCTGTGGGTCGCGGGTACACCAGGCGGCAAGGACGCACGATCAGCCAGCGCTGGCCGGGGACAAGAGCGGAGTGATGGACAGCACGACACCGTGCTCGTCGTAGACGACGACACGTCCATTCTCGATACGGTGAGCGCCATCCTCACGGGTGAGGGCTACGACGTTGTAAGCGCGATCAGCGGTCAAGAGGCGCTCGAGGCCGTCGCGCGCAGGCAGCCCGCGGTGATCC
>JALYLT010000205.1 GCA_030774095.1 Chloroflexota bacterium | reverse complement strand
GCGATCAGCGACATCGATGAGCGAACCCTCGTCGGATGGCTGCGCGATCGCCAGGAGCCCGCGTACCGCGCGCGCCAGATCCGGCGGCACATCGCGCGCGGCACGAAGGCGAGCTGGGACGAGCTTACGGATCTGCCGAAGCCGCTCCGCGACCTGCTTGCGCGCTCCTTCCGCTTCAGCGCCGTCGAGCCGGAGACGGAGATCGCGAGCGCCGACGGCGAGACGCGCAAGGCTCTGCTGCGGCTGCACGATGGTCATCACATCGAGTCGGTGCTCATGCCCCACCACGGCGCGCGCAATTCCGTGTGCTTCTCGACGCAGGCGGGCTGCCCGATGGCCTGCGCGTTCTGCGCGACGGGTGAGATGGGCCTGGTGCGCAACCTCACGGTCGGCGAGATCGTCGATCAGGTCCGGCACTGGCAGCGCGAGCTCGTCGCGCGAGGCGAGCGTGTCTCGCACGTCGTCGCGATGGGGATGGGAGAACCGCTCGCGAACTTCGACGCGACCGTCGCCGCGGTGCGGATGCTCATCGACCCGCAGCTCTTCGGCATCAGCCCGCGACGCGTGACCATCTCGACGGTGGGCGTCGTGCCGCAGATGGACCAGCTCGCGGCGCTCGATCTGCCGATGAACCTCGCGGTCTCGCTGCACGCGCCGAACGACACCATCCGCGCTGCGATCGTGCCGCTGAACAAGCGGTGGGGCATCGACGAGGTACTCGCCGCGTCCGCGCGCTACGTCGCGCGGACCAAGCGCCGCGTCACATTCGAGTACGTGCTGCTCGCGGGCGTGAACGATTCGGAGCAGAACGCGACAGAGCTGGCCGAGCGGATCAAGCAGCTGGGCAAGACGTCCGGCTATCACGTGAATCTCATTCCTGTGAACAAGGGCCCTGGCGGCTTCGCGCGTCCATCCGAGAAGCGAATGGAACGTTTCGCGGAGATCCTTCAGGAGCACCAGATCGCGGCGACGCTGCGCATCAGCAAGGGGCAGGACATCGCAGCGGGCTGTGGTCAGCTGAAAGTTCCGGAGGGACGCGCCGCCGCGGCGGTAGGCTAGCGGGCTTTCGCCTTTTCGCGTTTCTTGGCCATGCGCGCGTCTTTGGTCTGATTCCGGCGGCAGCGCGTGCAGATGAGCAGCTTCTCGCCGGCGACCAGCGACAGATGCAGATTCGCGTCAAATCGACGGTGCGTGTGCACCTTCGAGTGGCTCACGTTCGATCCGAACGCCGCGGTCTTCCCGCAGATCGCGCAGGCGCGTGGCATCGGCGGCATCTCCTCAGGGGAACTGAACGTCAATGGTACTGTCGCGCCCATCGCGACGCAATCTGACGGCACGACTCTGTTGCGCGTCCTCGAAGCCGCCGCCGATCGTCTGGAGCGTGCGGTCGATGAGGTGAACGCGCTGAACGTCTATCCGGTCCCCGACGGCGACACCGGAACGAACATGGTCCACACCGTCCGCTCGGCGCTCAAGCACGCGCGCGCCGCCGAGCCGACGCTCGCCGCTGTCAGCGCGGCCGCGGCGCACGGCGCGCTCATGGGCGCGCGTGGCAACAGCGGAGTGATCCTCTCCCAGATCATCCGCGGCCTGAAGGACGCGCTCGCGAACGCCGAGGACCTCGGTAATCGTGAGCTGCGCTCCGCGCTCAACCTCGCGCGCCGGCACGCGCACGATGCCGTGACCGCACCCGCGCCCGGCACGATCCTGACCGTGACCGTCGCCATCGAGGACGCTGCCGCGGACGACTCCGGCGACGTCGCGGCCATGCTGCGTCGCGTGGTCGACGCCGGCGCCGAGGCGGTCGCGCGCACGCGCGTCGAGAATCCCGTGAACAAGGCCGCGGGCGTAGTCGACGCCGGCGCGAAGGGTCTCTGGTATCTGTTGGACGGCGCGCTCGCCGCCGTGGAAGATCGAAGCCCGAGCATCGGCGCGGCGGCGACGAGGTCGCAGGCCGCACCCGCGCACGTCGTGGCGAGCGAGGTCTCCTCGTGGGCCGGTGCGTACGACGTGCAGTTCCTTGTGGAGAACCCGTCGCGACCGATCGAGGACATCCGCGCGGAGATGACCAAATTCGGCGCCGACTGCGTGCTCGTCGTGGGCGACGAGTCGGTGATGAAGGTCCACGTCCACACGCTTCAGCCCGACAAGATCGTCGCGATCGGAATGACCGCGGGCCGGCTCGGCGACGTGGTGGTCGAGGATCTCGACGCGATGACCAAACAGCACGAGGCGGCGACGGGCATCGTGATCGAGCCTCCGAGCCGCGCGCCCACCGCCTCGGTCGGCGTGGTCGCCGTCGTGCCGGGCTCTGGCTTCGCGACAGTGGCGCGTTCGCTCGGCGCAACGCCGCTGCGGGGCGGCGCGACGATGAACCCGTCGACCGAAGAGCTTCTGGGCGCGATCCGCGAGGCGAACGCGCGTCACGTCGTCGTTCTACCGAATGACAAGAACGTGATCCTCGCGGCGCAGTCAGCCGCGAAGCTTGCCGACGTGCAGGTGACCGTGATCCCGACGCGCACGGTCGCTCAGGGAATGGCCGCGCTCGTCGCGTTTGACGCGACGAAGGACGCGACGCAGGTCGCCGAGGAGATGCGCGAGGTCGCCGAGCGCGCTCACGGCATCGAAGTCACGCGCGCGAGTCGCTCGACGACCATCGACGGCCAGGACGTTCGCGCGGGCGAGGCGATCGCGCTGCTGGACGGGCGCGTCGTCGCGCACGGTGAGGATGAGGTCACGGTCCTCGTCGACGCGGCGAAGCACCTCACCGATGCCGAGCTGTTCACGCTGTACTCGGGCGCCGACGTCGATGCCTCGCGGGTGCAACACGCCGCTCAGCGCCTACGCGCCGCATGCCCTCGCGCTGAGGTCGAGGTCATCGACGGCGGTCAGCCGCATTACCCCTTTATCGTCGCGGCCGAGTGACCCTCGCGGCTTTCTTCTTCGGCGCCGCTTTCTTTGGCGTGGACTTCTTTGGCGCGGCGGCCTCGTCGCCCCAGCTGATCCCATGCGCTTTTGCCCAGACATGCCAATCCGGCACAGCGTGGCTAACGGTCCAGAGGAAGTGGTACGTCCCGCTGTCGCCGACGAACTTGAAGCGCTTCTTGAGATCCGTCGCGAGGTCCTCATAGTCGTCGAACGAGCGAAGGTGCTTCCGGAACCCGCCGTCGCGCTCGAGCTCGAGGATCGCGCGCGCGTTGTGAACTACCGCGGCGATCTTCGGTCGGCTCCGAATGACGCGCGGGTCGCTCGCCAGCGCGTCGATCTCGCGGTCTCCCATGCGCGCGACCCGCTCGACCTGGAAACCCCGGAATGCGGGCTTGATCGTGGACCACTTCGCGTCGACGACCCGCCAGCTGATCCCCGCCTGGAAGACGCTCTTGCTCAGCTGCTCAAGGTAGTCGTCGATGCTCCTTGGTTTGATCTGCGGCGGAGCTTCCATGGCGGTCTGACTCTACGCGTTGCCTAGCGGGCGCGAGTGTTGGGGGATGGTGCGTCGGCTTGACCCCACCCAACCGTCACCGCGCGCCACCGCAACGCAGCCGCGCCGGCCCCCTTCATATAGGGTCAACTCCAAACCTATCCTGACGAGAGGCGTTCAGGTTCCTTCCGGGACGACAACAACTTTGGAGGCTGCCTTCGGCGCAGCAGCCTTGCCCAACCCCTTCCACTGTGTCGCTTAGATCCCGCGGCCTCGGCCAATACAGCCTTTGGTGACCCCCAGTGCAGTCCCGTCTAGGGCCGGTCATCGACCGTCAATACATCGGCGGCATCGACATCAAACCGATCGTGCCCATCTGAATCCACGTCAAGCGTGCGAATCGACACGATCGTGCGGCCGCGTTGCTCGCCTTGCTCTCCACGCTCAATAACTTCGCAGCGAAGTTCGCCGGTGACGGGGAGTGCTGTTTTGGCGGTGAGGGGATGCGTTGAGAAGACCGGCGCCTTGTCGCGAAAGAGCCACGTCTTGCCATGTATATCAGTGAGGCGTGCCTCAACAACGCCGGGAATTGGCTTACTCGAAACCCATCTCGCAACTTGGCATCTCACGACATTCACTTGTCAAACCTCCAGCCAAACAACCTTCTGCGGTCCCGTAAATCCAACGACGGTTCATCAACCACCCCAACTATCACTGACACCTAATACAGGACAACGCGGTCATGTACTCGCGGCGCGTGGGGAACGAACAAGAAGATCACCGACAACATTGCCGCGCTGAAGGACTTCCCGACGTGGCGGTCGACTCGGCGAACACCGCCTACGCCGTCTGGCAGGACTCGCGCAGGCGGCAATCCCGACATCTACTTCTCGAGCCTGGCCAGCGGCGCGATGAACTGGGTGATGCCGAACGTCAAGATCACTGACGATCCCCCCGCGGCGTTCGTTACTTGGGCGGAGGCGGCAGTGCTCGCGCTACTCGGCCTTGATCCAGCGCGAGCGACCGGTGGCGTCGGCGAAGTCCCACGGCTGAAGTTCCGGCGGCTCCAGGCCGA
>JALYLT010000204.1 GCA_030774095.1 Chloroflexota bacterium | reverse complement strand
TTGAGCCGCACGAGGGGGGTGCGGATCGCTGCGCCCGCGATGCGCTCGCGCGCCGCTTCGATGTCGTGGAGTGGGATCACGATCGCGTTCGGTCCTAGCCCTTTATCGCGCTGCTCGCGGCACTCCGGATGAAGTACTTCTGGAAGAAGATCACGAGCAGGATGATGGGCACGGCGTTGAACATCGCACCCGCGAGCACCCAGTTCCAGTTCACGCCGAACAGACCCTGGAAGGACGCGAGCCCCAGCGGGAGCGTCAGGTGCTCGGGTGAGCGCACGACGATGAGCGGCCACTGGAAGGAGTTCCAGGACGCCTGGAACCGCAGGATCGCGAGGGCGGCGAGGGCGGGATACGCGTTGGGCAGGATGATCTGCCGGAAGGTGCGGAACGTTCCAGCGCCGTCGATCGACGCGGCCTCTTCGAGCTCCTTCGGCAGCGACTTGAAGAACTGCGTCATGAAGAACACACCGAACACTTCGGCGAGATCGGGTAGCGCGATCCCGAAGAGGTTATCGACGAGACCGACCTGGTTGAGGATCAGGAACTTCGGCACCCAGAGCACTTGCCCCGGGACCATGATGCTGCCGAGGATCGCGATGAAGAGCACGGTCGCGCCCGGGAATCGGAGACGCGCGAACGCGTAGCCCGCGAGCGAGCAGATCGCGATGTAGACGACGAGGTGGAAGGCCGCGAGGAAGACGCTGTTGAGGATCCACTGCGGGAAGAAGTGGGAGTTGGTCCACACCTCGACGTAGTTCTGCCACTGGAAGACATGCGGGATCAGCGACGGCGGCCAGTCGAGGATCTCGCTCTTCGTCTTGAACGATCCCGATACGGTGAGCACGAACGGCGCGAGCGCCACGACCGTGAAGATCACCGCGACGCTGAGGAAGATGATGCGCGAGATCCGGAAGGGGAATCGCGGGCGCTGGACGGAGACCGACGGAACGGCCGCGGCACGGGTGGCCACTAGTAGTCCGGCCGCACGTCGAGCAAACGGCGCTGCACGAGCGAGATGAGGAAGATGCCTGCGAACAGGATCACCCCGAGCGCGCTGGCGTAGCCCATGTTCAGGTCGCGGAACCCTTCCTTCCAGAGCAGGTACGTCACCGTGAGCGTTGCCTCATTGGGTCCGCCGTTCGTGGCGATCTTCACTTGGTCGTAGAGCTGGAAGCAGCCGATCGTCCCGAGCAGGACGACGAGGAAGATCGCTGGCCGCAGCAGCGGGATCGTGATCTGGAAGAACTGCCTGACGGCCCCCGCGCCATCGAGGTGCGCGGCCTCGTAGATCGGCCCGGGGATGTCCTGGATCGCCGCGAGGAAGATCAGCATCATCGTCGCGGCGGTCGCCCAGATATTCATGAACATGATCGAGGGCAGCGCCGTGGCCTCGTCGCCGAGCCAGTTGATGCGCACGTCAAGACCGATGAAGTTCAGCGCAGCGTTGATGAAGCCATCGGGAAGGAACAGCCACATGAAGATGAGCGTCGTGACGACCGACGACGCGACGCATGGCAGGTACCACGCGATGCGGAAGAACCGGCGGAAGGGAAGCTTTTGATCGAGGACGGCTGCCATCACGAGCGCCACGAACGTCTGCGTCGGGACGACGACCGCGGTGTAGGTCGCGACGTTGCGCACCGCGTGCAGGAAGCTCTCGTCCTGGAATGCCGCCTGGTAATTCTTGAGTCCCACGAAGACCGGATCAGACAGAAGGTCGTAATCCGTGAACGAGAAGTAGACCGCGAGGACGATGGCCCCGGCGACGAAGACCAGTAGGAAGAACAGGAACGGCGCGAGGAAGGTGTACGCGGTGAGCCACTCGCGCCAGTAGCGGAAACGAGAGGGGCGGCGGACCGCCCCTCTCGCTACGACCGCCATTCGCTACTGCGTAAGAAGTGGCTTGATCGCGGTCGCGAGCTTGTCGAGCGCGTCCTTGACGCTCGATTTCTTCAGGATCACCGACTCGAGCGCCTTGTTGATCTCGTCGTTCACTTTGCCGGTGTTCGCACTGCCGTAGTTGAACGGCTTGCCGTACGGCGCGCCGTCAAAGATCGCCTTCGAGTTGACGTTCGTGATCTGGCTCGAGAGCGCCTGCCGGGTCGGGAGGGCGAATCCGGCCTTCAGCACCTTCGCCTGGTTCTCGCTTCCGGTGAGGTAGTTCGTCAGCGCCCAGGCGGCGTTCGGATTCTTCGTCTTCGCCGAGATCGAGTACGACACGGTGAAGATGAGGTTGGATTTCGCGGACGTGCCCTTTGGCATCTGCACGACGCCATAGTTCACATTCTTGAAGTTGTTGTTGAGATCCGCGGGGAGCCAACCGCCCTCAAAGACCATGGCGGCCTTGCCCTTCTCGAATGCCTCGCCGGGCCAGCCCGTGCCGAGCTCCGACGGAAGCTTTGACGTTCCGTCCTTGGCCTCGAAACCGGTGTAGAAGTCGAGGGCCGCCTGGCCAGCGGCGTTGTTGATGTTCGCGAGGTCCCCGCCCGCCTGCCACAGGAACGGAACGAAGCGTGCCGCGTCCACGGGGAGGCTGAGCCCGACGACGCCGCCGGAGGTCAGCTTCTTCGCGGCGGCCTGCAGGTCGGTCCAGGTCCAGTCGTTCGTGGGCTCCGCGACGCCGGCCGCCTTGAAAAGATCCTTGTTGTAGACGAGGCCGAGCGTGTTGAAGTCCTTCGGGATGCCGTACTGCTTGCCCTGGTAAGAGAAGGCGTTGATGAGGGTCGGAACGAAGTCTTCCTTCTTCACGCCGCTCTTCGCCATGAGGTCGTCGAGCGCGAGGAGCTTGCCCGTCTTCATGACGCTGTCGATCCAGAAGATGTCGGCGTAGAAGACGTCGGCCTCGGTACCGGCCGCGAGGTTGGTCTTCAGGACCGTCTCGTAATCCTGCGCGATCGGCTCCCACTTGACCTTGACCGTGGGATTCGCGGCCATGAACGCGTTGATCGAGTCCTGGAGCAGCGCGTCCTCGGTGGGCGTGGACGACCAGCCGGATATCCGTATGTCGCCCGAGATCGGGCCGATGGTGCCACTTGGTGTGCCCGACGTGCCGGCGCACGCGCTGATGACGAGCGCGACCAACGCGATGACGGCGAGCGATATCTTGCGAGCCTTCACAGACTCACCTCCCGCTTACTGTCGGAGGGTGCCGCGTGGCCGCCCCCGTGCGGCGGCATCGTACTCCGGCGTTTTCAGCGGATCGCGACCGAAACACCGCTTGCTTGTACGCCGCTCGCGCGGACACGGCCGCGCATTCGCGTGAGCTGCACATCGACCCTGCCGCTGCCGACGCGAAGCCCGACCGCCTCGAAGCGATCGACGCCGTCGGGAAGGAGCGGATCGAGCGTGACCGACGTGCCGTCGGCCGATACCTCGAGCCCGAGCATGGTCCGCACGCAGAGGAACGCCGCTGCCGCCGACCACGCCTGCGGACTGCACGCGACCGGATACGTATGCGGGCGCTCGCCGTGCCGACGAGCTTGGCCGCCGAACAGCTCGGGTAGGCGCCGGTCCGGAAATGCGTTCGCGGTGTCGACGATCTCGGCGATCGTGCGCGCCGCGCCCGCCCGATCGCCGTAGCGCGCCATACCCGCCGCCGCGATGGCGGTGTCGTGCGGCCACACCGCGCCGTTCTGGTAACTAGCGGGGTCGAAGTGCTTGGAGCGTGAGCTGCGCGTGCGGATGCCCCAACCACTCGCGAGGTCTGGCTCGCGCAATCGGCGCGCTGTGGCGCGGCCGCGCGCCTGCGACGCGATGCCCGCCCAGAGCACGTGCCCGGGATTCGATACCACGTCACGGATCTGCCGCTTGCGGCCGTCGAGCGCCTGCGCGTAAAAGGAACGCTGCGGCACCCAGAACGCGCGCTCGAACCGTGCGCGTATCTGTTCGGCGCGTGCGGCGAGCGACGCGGACCACGATGGATCGCGGCGCGCGACGACCTCGGCGAGCGAGTGACATGCCGCGTATGCGTACGCCTGCACCTCGACCGCGGCGATCGGACCGGCGGGTCGCTGACCCTTCGCGTCCAGGAGACTCTCGCCGGAGTCTTTCCACATCTGGTTCAGGATGCCCGTCGGCGCTTGGCGCTCGAACTCGATGAACCCATCGTCGTCTAGATCGCCGCGCTCCTCCATCCACTCGAGCGCCGCGCGAAGGTGCGTCTGGAACTCGCCGACCAGATCGCGGTCGGGCATCCAGCGCGCGGCCTCGGCCGCGAGCCAGACGAAGAGCGGGGTCGCGTCGACTGAACCGTAGTACGGCGTCCCGAACGCCCCGCCGGTCCGCACGATCTCGCCCTGCCGGATCTCGTGCGCGATGCGGCCGGGTTCCTCATCGCGCTGCGGGACGTTCGCCTTGCCCTGATGCTCGGCAAGCATTCGCAGCACCGCCGGGGCGAGGTCCCGCCGCAGCGGCAGCGCGAAGAGCGCGGTGAGGATCGAATCACGCCCGAAGGGCGCGACGAACCACGGGATGCCCGCGGCGGGGAAGTAGCCCTCCGCGGTC
>JALYLT010000203.1 GCA_030774095.1 Chloroflexota bacterium | reverse complement strand
CCGCCCACCTTCAGATCGACCTCGCAGACCGCCATCGTCCACCCCGCGCGCAGGCCGAGCCAACGCTTGATCAGCTCGGGCTTGGTCCACGCATCGAAGACGAGCCTTGCCGGAGCATTGAAGACGCGTGTCATCGCGATCTCCCGATCCGACGGCGTCGTTACTTCGAGCAGTCCGATGTTCGTCATCCGTTGTCTCCCTTTTCTGTCTTTTCTCCCTTTCGCTGCTGGCGCCCGCGTTTGGCCTCGTCGGTCTTGAGCTCCTCGAGCAGCGTGTCGAGACGCTGGAAGTTGCCTTCCCACACTTCGCGGTAGCGCTCCAGCCATCCCGTCGCGACCGCGAGCGCCTCGCCCTCGATCCGGCGCGGCCGTCGCTGTGCCTCGCGGCCGCCCGAGATCAGGCCCGCGCGCTCCAGGACCTTGAGGTGTTTGGAGATCGCGGGCTGGCTCATGGCGAACGGCTTGGCGAGCTCTGTGACCGACGCCTCGCCCGAGACTAGGCGCGCGAGGATCGCCCGCCGGGTCGGGTGCGCCAGCGCGGCGAATGTTGCGTCCAGGCGATCGGGGTTCGGCTGCGGTGCTTCCATAACTTACTAGTTATATACAGCGCTGCAGCCCCGCCGTCAACCCTCGGATTCCTTGTATTTGCTTAGTTGGACGACCCGGCACCGCCTATGCATCCGCTTGCTAACGGGGTTCCTCTGGAGCCCCAGAGAGAGGCGAGCGAATGCCTGATAACAAGTGGGACGACAAGAAGAAGGACAACCCGGTCACAAGCACCGTCAAGGAAGGCGGCAAAACCGTCGACGCCACGGTCGACACGGTCGGTAAGAGCGCCTCGAACGCGTTCACCGAGACCGGCAAGACCATCGGATCGGCAGAGCGCGCGGCCACGAACGTCGGTACCGGCGCGATCCACGGAGTCGACAAGGTCGGCGGAGAGGCCGGCGGGCTCGTCAAGGGCGCCGCGATGGGTACTCTCGACGCTGCCGACGACGTTGGCAGCAAGGCCGGCGGCATGGCCAAGAAAGCAGCGACGAACACCGCCGCACTCCCGCACGACATCATCAAGTCGGCGAAGACCGGCGAACCCGAGAAGTAGCCACGCGTGGTCTGGCGGAGGCCCCTCAGTCGGGTCTCCGCCGGGCCCAAGCGCCCCTCGAATGACCGTTCTCCCCACCTAGACTCGACGCCTCGATGCGGCTGCGAGAGCGAGCTTTGGTCACGATCGCGCTCGCGGCCCTCTCCGCGGGCGCGCTCTGGGTCGACCGCAGTATTCAGTTCTTCATTGGCCGCGACTCGAGCCTGTTCCTGTACGTCGCTCAGCGGATCCAGGAGGGTGGCGTCCCGTATCGCGACGTGTGGGACCACAAGCCACCGCTGATCTACTACTTCGGCGTGATCGGACTCGCGCTCGGGGACCACGGCATCTCGGGCGTCACGGTCGTCGAGTTCGCGACACTGTTCTTCGCCGCGTCCGTGGGCTTCTGGGCTCTCCACCGAACGCTGGGGCTGCTGCCCGCGCTGTTCGGATCGGTCGCATGGATCACGGCGATACCTCTCATGCTCGACGGCGGCAACCGGCCCGAGGAGTACGCGTGGCCGTTCCAGTTCAGCGCGATCGCGCTGTTCCTCTGGGAGCAGCGCGCCGGCCCGTCGCGCTGGCGCTGGATCGCGATCGGAATTGCGGCCGGCTTCGCGGGGCTGTTGAAGCCAACGATCCTGGGGATCTGGGCGGCGATCTACCTGGCCGAAGCGGTGCACGCATGGCAGCTCCGATCCGTGCGCTCGATCGCCCTGCCGGTGATCCTCGGAACGCTGGGCGGCCTCGCCGTCACGCTTCCCGTCGGCCTCTACTTCGTCGCAAGCGGCGCGGCCGGCGACTTCGTGGATCAGGTGATCCGGTTCAACGTCGAGTACTCGAGCTCGACGGGATCCGAACATCTTCAGGCGCTCACCCAGGGCATCGGGTTCACATCGTTCTCGGGCTTGTTCCCGATCGCTCTAGCGGGATGGGTGGCCGCCCTCGTCCAGCTCATGCGCGGCACGGCTCCGGCGAGCGCGCGGCCTCTGTTCTTGCTCGCCGCGTTCGCGCTGCCGCTCGACTTCGCGCTCGCGAGCGGGACCGGGCGCCCCTATCGCGAATATTTCTTGGGTTGCCTTCCGACTCTGGGCGTCCTCGCCGCCATCGCGGCCGCCTCGGCGCGACCGGCGTTGGAGCGAGCAGCCGGACGCCTGAAATTGTCTCCACGGGCCGCTCTGGTCGGAGCGTTTGCGCTCTGGTCCGTTCTAGCCGCGAGCGCGATCCCTGAGCTCGCGCAGTACCGGCGCGCTCTTGGACCCAACGATCAGGAGCGCACGCGGCCCGTGGCGACGGCGTATGTCGCGGGTCACACCGCGACCGCCGATGGCGTGCTGTTCTGGGGTGGCGAGGGTGGACTGAACTTCACGACGGATCGGCGCGCGCCGACCCGCTACGCGTACCAGTACGCGCTGTACATGCGCAACTATCAGAGTCCGGCGAAAGTGGACGAGCTCCTGACCGCGCTGCAGCGGGATCCTCCGGCACTCATCGTCGACGCCTCGCCCGCGACCCTCGACGTTCCGCCGCTGGATCGCGCGGCGCGCGAAGTCTGGACGCTCCGCGAGCCCAAGTACCAGGTCCTTCCCGAGATGGACCGGCTCTTCTCGTGGATCGACGCGCACTATGTGCGCGTGGACGAAGTGGGCTTCCTCCGCTGGCCGATCTACGCGCCACGAACATCCGTGAGCGCGCAGTGAAGAAGCCCGCGACGCCGCCCAAGACCGTCGACCAATACCTTGCGGCGCTGCCCAAGGAGAAGCGCGACGCGCTGGCGAAGCTCCGAGCGGCGATCAAGGCGGCGGCGCCCGACACGACCGAGCACATCAGCTATCAGGTGCCGGTGTTCAAGCTGGACGGCAAACCGCTCGTGGGCTTCGGCGCGGCGACCGCCCACTGCACGTTCTTCGTCATGAGCACCTCGGACGCGATGCGAGCGCGTTTAGCCGCGCTCAAGGGCTACAAGCTCGGCGGCGGCTCGATACAGTTTCCGGCCAGCAAGCCACTTCCGACCGCGCTAGTCACCAGGCTGGTCAAGGCTCGGATCGCGGAGAACCGGAAGGCCTGATCAGGAGCCCGCCGCGGCCTTGAGCCAGCGCACGATGCTCGCCGCGTCGATGTCGTCGGCGCTGCGCACCTTCAACATCCGCTGCGTCGAACCGCCACCTTCCAGCTTCTTCCCCGGATCGACGAGCGCGCTCGGTGCCGCGAAGAAGTTGATCGCGACGCTGTCCTTGAACACCGCCAGGGCGCACACATTCTTCCCGTTCCGCTGGTAAACGGGCACGCCCCACTTGATGGAGGCCTCGGCGTCCGGCACGCCCTTCGCGACGAGCGCGCGCAGCTTCTCGAGCAACGCGCGCTTGTCCCCCGGCTGCTGGGCGAAATAGCTCGCAACTGAGGGTTCGGACGTCTTCTTCGCAACGGGCCTCTTGGCCACGGTCTTCTTCGCCGCGGTCGTCTTAGCGCTTCGCTTTGCTGCTGGCATCTTCAGCTCCTCGACGCTCAGTGTGGATCAGGCGCGCTCCGACTGTCCCTCGATCGCCGGCGGGATGTTCTGATTCAGGTGGAACAGGTTGGTCGGATCGTAGCGACGCTTGATCGCCGTCAGCCGGTCCCACGTCGCGCCGGGGTAGGCGGCGTGGATCCGCGCTGTTCCTTCGTCGGCGAGGAAGTTGACGTACGCGCCGGTGTCGCCCTGTCGCAGCGCGGCCGCGAGGCCGGTGACCCACGGCAGATGCACGGCCACCTCATCGGGACGCTCGCATATCGCCGCGACGTTCACCATCATCCGTGACCGGCGATGCGCGAACGCGGTCGCCTCCGCCGGCACGCGCGCCATCGCGCCACCCAGCACACGGATCTGCGCGACGCGCATCGGCGCCGTCGAGGCGCCGAGGTGTTCGACGATCATATCCGCCACTCCGCGATCCACCTTGTCGATGAACATCGTGCGTGTCGTCGCGATCGGGTGGTAGCTGTCATCGTCAGGCGGGTACATCTCCGGGTATCGACCCGGCTTGACCATGTCGACGATCGGCGTGGCGAGCGCACGGAACGGCGCGATCGCGCGCTCCCCCGCCTCGCCCCCGCCGGCATGGCACAGCATGGCGAGGATCACGAGCTTTCCGTGATGCTCCTCGGGCACGAATGGCATCGGCGGGGCTGGCATCACGTTCGCGATCGTGGACAGCTCGTCGGGTGCGGCCTCCGCCAAGGCGATGAAAGCTGCGATCACCTGCGAAGTCGCGGGCAGGATCATCATGCCGCCCACGATCGCGCCGACGGGATTCAGCCGGTACTGGAAGCGAGTCGCGACACCGAAGTTCCCGCCGCCTCCACGTATCGCCCAGAACAGGTCGGGATGCGACTCGGCGTCCACGTGGCGGAGTTGACCGTCCGCGGTCACGACGTCGGCGGCGAGGA
>JALYLT010000202.1 GCA_030774095.1 Chloroflexota bacterium | reverse complement strand
ATCCGGTCGAGCTCGCCCGTCGTCACGCCCGGCCGCACCGCCGCACGGCACGCGGCCAGCATCTCCGCCACGATCCGTCCCGCCTCGCGCATCTTCGCGGTCTCCTGCGGCGTCTTCAGCGTGATCACTTGACTCTCCCGCCCTTTCGGCGTTCGAGCAGCGCCGTCAGGCGCACGCCAATTTCCTCCATCGTGCCCACGCCCGAGACTCGCTGAAGCAAACCGCCCTTCTCGTAGTACTCGATGACCGGCTTCGTCTCGTTGTCGTAGATCTCGAGGCGCTGTTTCACGACCTCCGGCGACTCGTCGGAGCGCGCCGTCGCGCTGACCGGTCCGCCGCAGCGGTCGCAGACGCCCGGCACCTTGGGTGGACGCACCGCGAGCGAGTACACCGTCTGGCAGCGCGAGCATGTCGCGCGCGCGCCGAGGCGCTTCAACAGCTCGTCGCGCGGGACGTCGAGGAGCAGCACCGCCGCGAGCGACCGCCCGCACTCCTTGAGCAGATGAGCGAGGGCCCCAGCCTGCGCCACCGTGCGCGGGAATCCGTCGAACACGATGCGCGTCTTGCGGGGAATATCCGCGAGCCGCTCGCGCACCATCTTCACCGTCACGTCGTCGGGCACGTATTGCCCCTTCGACATGTAGGTCTGCGCGAGTTTCCCCAGCTCGGTGCCCTGCGAGAGGTGCGCACGGAAGAGGTCGCCTGTCGCGAGCTGCACGTAGCCAAGCTCGTCGACCATGCGGCGTGCCTGCGTGCCTTTGCCCGAGCCCGGTGGGCCCATCAGGATGAGATCGCCTTGGGGCCTGTTCAATCTCCCGCCTTCGTGCTCGCTCGGCGCGCACGCTCGCCGCGGCTCGCTGACAGGGGCCCCTCCCCCTGAGCCGCGTCTCGCTCGCGTTCCACTTAGCGGATGAACCCCTCGTAGCTGCGCTGCAGCAGCTGCGCCTCGAGCTGCTTCATCGTCTCGACGACGACACCGACCACGATGAGGATGCTCGTGCCGCCCAGGCGGAGCGTCTGCACGCCGGTGATGTCACCGATGAGCGTGGGCATGACCGCCACGATGCCGAGGAACAGCGCACCGGCGATCGTGATGCGCGTGACGACGCGCCCTAGGAACTCCGCGGTCGGCCGGCCCGGCCGGATCCCCGGGATGAAGCCGCCGTAACGCTTGATGTTGTCCGCGACGTCGTTCGGCACGAACGTGAAGGCGGTGTAGAAGAACGTGAACGCGACGACGAGCAGGAAGTAGAGGCTGTTGTAGAAGACCGGATTGGCGAACGCGCCCACGATGCCGTTCGCGAGACTGCTGACCCAGTCCGTCTCGCTCGTCGTGAAGTACTGAGCGACCTGGCTGGGCAGCAGCAGGATCGAGATCGCGAAGATGATCGGGATGACACCGGCGCTGTTGACGCGCAGCGGGATGTGCGTGCTGCCGCCGGAGTACATCCGCGTGCCGCGCACCCGCTTCGCGTACTGCACGGGGATGCGGCGCTGGCCCTCCTGAATGAAGATGATCGCGGCGATCACGAGGATCGCGATGACCGCGATCGACGCGAGCGCGAAGACGTTCTGCTGCACTTCGAACGTCTGCGAGATGGTCGTCGGCATCCGGCCGACGATCCCGGCGAAGATGATGAAGCTGATGCCGTTGCCGATGCCGCGCTCGCTGATGAGCTCGCCCAGCCACATCAGGATGAGCGTCCCCGAGGTCAGTGACGCGAGGATCGCGAGCGTGAGGCCGAGGTTGTCGGGGCCGAAGCCCGGCAGCACCCCGGAGCGCTGCATGAAGACGGCGACGCCGATGCCCTGAAGCAGCGCGAGCGGAACGGTGAGGATGCGCGTGTACTGGTTGATCTTGTTGCGCCCGTACTCGCCCTCTTTGGAAAGGCGCTCGAGCGCGGGGATCGTCTGGTTGAGGAGGGTCATGATGATCGAGGCGTTGATGTAGGGGTTCACGCCGAGCGCGACGACCGACAGCTTCGCGAGTCCGCCGCCCGAGAAGAGGTCGAGCAGGTTCAGCAGCTGGCTGGAGTTGATGACCTCGAGAAGCTTCTGCTGGTCCACGCCAGGGAGCGGCACATGCGCGAGGAAGCGGAATACCACGAGCATGCCGAGGGTGAAGAGGATCTTGTTCCGCAGGTCCGGGGTCCGGAACGCCTCGAGCAGCGCGTTGAACATGCCCATCGGCTAGGAGTTGCCGATGATCACGATCGACCCGCCGGCGGATTCGATCTTCTTTCGCGCGGCCTCTGAGGCCGCGTGCGCGTGCACCTCGAAGCTGCCCTTCACGTCGCCATCCGCGAGGATCTTCACCTGCGCGTCGGGACGCACGAGACCCTTCGCGGCGAGCGTCTCGGGTGTGACCTTGCCGTCGACCGCGTAGTCGCCGAGGCGGCCGACGTTCACGCCGACATACGAGTGCCGGAAGCGCGTGTTCTTGAAGCCGCGCATCTTCGGGATGCGCATGTGGATCGGCGTCTGGCCACCTTCGAACCAGCCCGGGATCCCCGGACCGCTTCGGGCCCGCTGACCCTTCGTTCCCTTGCCTGCGGTCTTGCCCTGGCCGGAGGAGATCCCGCGGCCGACGCGGCGCCGGGCCTTCCGCGCGCCGTTCGGCGCCCGGAGCTCGTGCTGTCTCATGTGGCGGACTCCTTGGTTGGGGCAGTCGGCCCGGAGTTTGCGGACTTGCCCGACTTCTCCGGAGAAGCGTGCTGTTGGCTTTCACCGACTTCGACCAGATGCGCAACCTTCCGCAGCATGCCGCGCACGGCCTGCGAATCGGTCTGCTCGACGATCTGCCCGGTCCGGCGCAGGCCGAGCGCCTCGAGCGTGCGCCGCGCGGCGATCTTCTCGCCGATCGAGCTGCGGTGCTGCCGGATCACCAGACGCGTCACGGCGCCACCGGCTCCGGCTCGGCGCGGTTGCGCCTGATGTCGACGCCGCGCATCTCGGCGATCCGCTGCGAGGAGCGCAGGCCCGAGAGCGCTTTCATCGCCGCCATGACGACGTTGACCGGGTTGGTGCTGCCGAGCGACTTCGAGAGGATGTCGCTGATGCCCGCCGATTCGACGACGGCGCGGACCGATCCGCCGGCGATGACGCCGGTGCCCTTCGATGCCGGGCGCAGGAGCACCTTCGCCGCGCCGAAGTCCGCGGTGATGGGGTGCGGGATGGTGCGGTCTACCAGCGGCACGAGGATCAGGTGCTTCTTCGCGTCCTCGATGCCCTTCTTGATCGCCTCGGGTACCTCGTCGGCTTTCCCGAGACCCGCGCCGACGTGTCCGCGGCCGTCACCCACGACGACCACCGCCGAGAAGCTGAAGCGCCGGCCACCCTTCACGACCTTGGACACGCGGTTGATCTGCACGACGCGCTCGGTGAGCTCCAAACGAGTTGGATCGATCCTTGGCATTAAAGCTTGACCCCCGCGGCGCGGACACCCTCGGCCAGCGCCTTCACTCTTCCGTGATACCGGTAGCCACCGCGGTCGAACACGACCTCGGTGACGCCCTTCTGCTTCGCGCGATCGCCCAGGAGCGTGCCGACGCTCTTCGCCGTCTCCGTCCTCTTGCCCTTCGCGTCCTTGGCATCGAGCGAAGACGCTGCCGCAAGGGTGGTGCCGGCATCGTCGTCCACGAGCTGCGCGTAGATATGCGTGAGCGAGCGGAAGATGGCCAGGCGCGGACGCGCCGCGCTGCCGCGGATCTTCTCGCGCACCCGCGCGTGCCGCCGTGTCCGACCTTCGTACCGCGTCGCTTTCGCCATCTCTCTCCCCGCTACGCCTTCGCGCCGACCTTGCCGGCTTTACCGGCCTTCTTCTTGATGCGCTCTTCCGCGTACTTGATGCCCTTCGCCTTGTACGGATCCGGCACGCGCAGCGCTCGAATGCGCGCCGCCATCTCGCCAACCATCTGCTTGTCGGTGCCCAGGACCTTCAGCTTCTGAGGCGTCTCGAGCGCGAACGACACACCGGCGGGCGGATCGATCTCGATCGGGTGCGAGAAGCCCAGCGCGAGCTGCAGCTTCTTGCCGGCGAGCACGGCGCGATAGCCCGTGCCACTGATCTCGAGATCACGAGCGTACCCGGTGGTGACGCCGGTGACCATGTTCTGCAGGAGGGCGCGCGTGAGGCCGTGCAACGCCCGGCTCGCCTTCTCGTCGTCCTTGCGCTTCACGAGGAGCGAACCGTCCTCGCGCGACACGGTCACGTCGGGATGGAAGGTGCGCATGAGCTCGCCCTTCGGGCCCTTCACGCGCACGGTGTGCCCGTCGATCTTGACGTCGACGCCCTGCGGGAGGGCGACCGGGAGGCGACCGATACGACTCATTTAGCTACCAGATGTAGGCGAGGACTTCCCCGCCCAACCCCTTCTTCTCAGCCTCGCGCCCGGTCATGACGCCGGACGAGGTCGAGACGATCGCGACGCCGAGGCCACCGAGCACGCGCGGCATCTCCGTCTTGCGCGCGTACACGCGGAGGCCCGGCCGGCTGATGCGCCTGAGCCCCGA
>JALYLT010000201.1 GCA_030774095.1 Chloroflexota bacterium | reverse complement strand
GGCCTGCGCCGCCTGCGGCACGACGTTCAACATCCTGGCGAGCGACAACCGCGCGCTGTGCGCGCGGTGTTTCTTGGAGCGGGGGACTAGTCGAACGATCGAGTGATGACGCGCACGAGCTCGTCGCCCTCGAGCCAATCGCCAAGATAGTCGTCACCCACGCGGACCTCGAAGTGCAGATGCGGCCCACCCTCTTCGAACCCAGAGCTGCCGACCGTGCCGATCACCTGTCCGCGCGTCACCGCCTCGCCGACGTATAGCTCCGCGACCGAGTCGAGGTGCGCGTAGCGCGTCACGATGTGCCGGCCGTGATCGATCCAGACCTGGCGTCCGCGGATACGGTCGAGCGTGTCTTCGGGCGTGTATCCGAGGGCGATGGCGCTCTCCAGCGCAGCATCGAGCGCGGCGGGGTCCCAATCGACGAAGTCGCGGTCGACGCGCACGACCCTACCCGAGGCCGCCGCGAGCACCGCCGTGCCGCGGTCGGCCGGGAAGTCGATCCCCTCGTGCCAGCCGCTGCGGTACTCGCGCGGTGAGTTGGGCAAGAGATCCGGTTCTGTCGGGATCTCCGCGCCATCGATCGGCAGCAGAAGGCCGCGCACGACGGGGGATATCCCCCTCCCCTGACCGGGGGAACTTCCCATCGGCTGACCGAGGCCCACAGGCGCTGTGTTGGCTGGGTCGGCAGTCGCCCGCGGGGCCACATTTTGCGCGCCTGCAGGCACTTTCGACGCTGTCGCGGTCACCGTTGCTGCGACCGCAAGCGCCGCAAACGCGAGTACCACGAGTACAGCCAGCAGGGGTCGCATATACGAAGACGCTACCGCAGCGAACTGATAATGCACCCGTGGCACAGGAGCATTCGGTCTTCACCTGGGACCCGGTCGGTGCGCGCTGGATCCACGAACGTGGACCAGAGATGACGTCGCCGCCGATGCCCCCGGACATTCACGCCATCCAGACCTACTTCTTCGACCCCGAGGAGAAGGAATGGATCGCGACGGTGCTCGCACCGTGGGGCCGTCAGCTCGCCGCACAGTGGCAGGGCGCGTACAAGATCCCCGATCAAGGCGCCCCGCCGAAGACGACCGGCAAGAAGAGCAGCCCCGCGCCGCTCTTCGCCATCGTTCTTGTGCTTCTCATCGTGGGCGGCGGCGCAGCCGCGGTCGTCGCAGGCACGCAGAGCACGCCGAACGCAAGTCCGGCTCTGCCGACGAACGCGCCCGCTGTCACGACGAATCCGAATCCGACCGCACCCGTCGCGCTCTCCGCGGAGCCGACCGCGACGGCGCCGGTCAACGAAACGCCCGCACCGACGCAGCGTCCCGGCGGCACGCCGGCACCGACACAGCCGCCGGTCCGTACGCCTGTTCCGACGGTCGCGCCGCCGGTCGGGACATCGCTCACGCTCGCGGACGGCAGCGTCGTCACCTACAGCGGCCCGGCGCGAGTGAATATCGGCGTTCCGTTCACCGTGACGTTCACGGTGCGCAACGCGAACAACACGCCTGGCACAGGAACGCTGCTCGTGAGCTTTGGCAACGCGAGCACCAGCGGTTCGAAGACGTCCTCGGGCACGCTCAATGGAAGCGGCCAACTGGTGATGAACTACGCCGGCGCATCACTCCCCGGCAACTACCCGTTCACGATCAACTACAAGGGACAACAGGGCCAGGTCGCGATCCTCCGCGTCGGCTAACTCGCCGAGCGCGATCCACTCCGGCATACTTCTCTAAGACACCCCTTTAACGATCGGTCCTGTGAGGCCGGGAAGGAGTCGGGCCTGACCATGCTGCTTGGCGCCGACGATGTTCGTCGCGCCATCTCCCGGATCGCGCACGAGATCGTCGAACGCGACCGCGACCTCTCCAGTCTCGCCATCGTCGGTATCCGCTCGCGCGGCGACGTCCTGGCCGTCCGGCTGCGCGACGCGATCCGCTCGAACGAGAACGCGACCGTGCCGCTCGGCTCGCTCGACATCACGCTCTATCGGGACGATCTCACGCGCATCGGCTACGCGCCGATCGTGCGCGAGTCGGCGCTGGACTTCTCGGTCGACGACAGGGTCGTCGTCCTCGTGGACGACGTGCTGTTCACCGGACGCACCATCCGCGCCGCGATGGACGCGCTCGTCGACTACGGCCGGCCCCGCGCGATCCGCCTTGCGGTGCTCGTCGATCGCGGTCACCGCGAGCTCCCGATCCGCGCCGACTTCGTGGGAAAGAACGTGCCGACGAAGCCCTCCGACGACGTCCGCGTCCACCTCACCGAGGTGGACGGTCGCGACGAGGTCGAGCTCATCGCGCGGGAACGGGTGAGCGCATGAGGTGGTCACGACGTCACGTCCTCGACACGGACGACTGGTCGACCGAAGAGATCGAGGCTGTGCTGGACACCACCGGCGCGATGGTCGAGGTCCTCTCGCGGCCGGTCCGCCGTGCGCCACCACTCCGCGGGCGGACCGTTGTGTTGTTCTTCGCGGAGGCGTCGACGCGCACGCGCGTCTCCTTCGAGCTCGCCGCGCGCACGTTGTCGGCCGATGTCGTCAACATCTCGGCGAGCGGATCGTCGGTGGAGAAGGGCGAGTCGCTGTATGACACCGTGCGCACGCTGCAAGCGCTCGGCGGCGACATCGTCGTGATGCGGCACAGCTCGTCGGGTGCGCCGTACTTCGTCTCGGAGCGCACCGATGCCGCGGTGATCAACGCCGGCGACGGCTGGCACGCGCATCCCACGCAGGGGTTGCTCGATGCGTACACGCTGCGGGGCGCGCTGGGCGACCTCACGAAGAAGCGCATCGTGATCGTCGGCGACGTGGTGCACAGTCGTGTCGCGCGATCCGACATCAACACGCTCGTGCCGCTTGGCACGACCATCACGCTCTCCGGTCCGCCGACGCTCATGCCGAGCGCCTGGCGGTGCGGACAGCCACCCGCCGGCACCTCGTACGAGCCGGATCTGGACCACGCCCTCGACGGCGCGGACGCGGTGATCGCGCTCCGGCTGCAAAAGGAGCGGCAAGAGGGCGGCCTGCTCCCATCGCTGCGCGAGTACACGCGCGTGTGGGGACTGACCGAGGAGCGTGTCTCGCGGATGCGGCCGGGCGCGCCGGTCATGCACCCGGGTCCGATGAATGAGGGCGTCGAGATCGACGCGTCCGTCGCGCACGGCGCGCGCTCGCTCGTCGAGCGGCAGGTCACGAACGGGGTCGCGGTGCGAATGGCGCTGCTCTACCTGCTCGTCGGGACACCGACCCTCGAGGCGAGTTGATGGAGCGCAGGGACCTCGAATCGAGGGGCTACCTCGTCATGCCCGGCTTCATCGACCTGCACGCGCATCTGCGCGAGCCCGGCTTCGAGGATTCGGAGACGATCGCATCGGGCGCGCGCGCGGCCCTGCGCGGCGGCTTCACCACCATTTGCGCGATGCCGAATACCGAGCCCGCTATAGATTCGCCCGGGCTGGTGACTGAAGTCATAACGCGAGGCAGAGCCGCCGCCGCGGCGCGCGTGCTGCCGATCGCAACGATCACGCGCGGTCGCGCAGGAAGGGAACTCTCCGACCTCATCGAGCTTGCCGCCGCCGGTGCGGTTGCGTTCTCGGATGACGGAGCTCCCGTCGACGATGCGCGACTCTTCCGTCACGCACTCGAATACGCGCGGACTCGGGATCTGCTGATCATCGAGCACGCGCAAGACACAGCGTTGTCGGCGAAGGGCGTGATGCACGAAGGAGTCGTGTCGGCACGTCTCGGACTACCCGGCATGCCGAGCGCCGCCGAAGAGACCGCCGTCTCACGCGACATCGCGATTGCCGAACTGACTGGAGCGCGACTGCACCTGACACACATCTCTACAAGAGGTGCGATCGCGTCGATCCGTGATGCCAAATCGCGGGGCCTTCGCATCACGTGCGACGTCACACCCCACCACTTGGCGATGACTGATGAGTGGGTCGGAGGGTCACGCGAGTTTGCGTGGGAGCGAGAGAGCCCTCCCGCTCCAACGGCAACACCCTATGACTCAGCGACCAAAGTGAACCCGCCATTACGCGGGGTGCGTGACGTGCGCGCGCTGTGGGAAGGTCTCGCCGACGGCACGGTCGACGCGATCGCCACCGACCACGCTCCGCATTCGAGCGTGCGCAAGGATGTCGAGTTCGATCAGGCGGCGTTCGGCATCAGCGGCCTCGAGACCGCGCTGGCGCTTGCGCTCGGTGGCGTGAACGCGGGCTGGGGCGACCGCGACACGGTGATCCGTGCACTCACGGCCGGTCCGGCTGCCGTGCTGGGCCTTTCACTCCGCGACGACGACTGGATCGCGATCGATCCGGATGCCCAGTGGACCGTGACGGCCGAAGCGCTCGTGTCGATGGGAAAGAACACGCCGCTGATGGGACGCACGCTGCGCGGTCGCGTCGTGTACGCGGTCGTGGGCGGCGAAGTCCGTTATGAGGGAGGTCTGCGTGGCGCGACGCCGATCGGCACTCGCTGAGCGAACTCTCGCCGAGGCACAGTTGCATCTTTATGCATC
>JALYLT010000200.1 GCA_030774095.1 Chloroflexota bacterium | reverse complement strand
GCCATGCGCCGAACCACAGCGTCGCGACGATCGACGATACGACCGTGACCTCACCGTATTCGGCCAAGAAGAAGATGGCCCAGCGCATCCCGGAGTATTCGGTCAGGAATCCCGCAACGAGCTCCGATTCGGCCTCGGGGAGGTCGAAGGGGGCGCGGTTCGTCTCGGCCAGCCCAGCGATGAAGTACGTCACGAACGCGAGCGGTAGAACGAGGACATTGAGCTGCCAGCCCGGCTGGCTCTCGGCGATGCCGACCATCGAGAGCGTCCCGACGACCAGCACGACCGTCACCAGCGACAGGATCTGCGGCACTTCATAGGAGATGAGCTGGCCCGCGGACCGAAGGCCGCCGATGAGCGAATACTTGTTGTTCGAAGCCCAACCGGCGATGACGATGCCGAGCACGGTCATCGAACCCAGCGTCGTGAGATACAGCAGCCCGACGTTCAGGTCCGCACCGACGATCCCCGGCGCGAATGGGATCACGGCGTAGCTCGCGAGCATCGGGCTGAACACGATCGACGGCGCGGCGAGGAAGAACCATTTGTCGGTCAGCCGTGCGCGGATGTCCTCTTTGCCGAGCAGCTTGATGGCATCGGCGAAAGTCTGGAGCAGTCCCCACGGCCCGGTGTGCAGCGGTCCGAGTCGATCCTGGATGATCGCCTGGATCTTGCGCTCGAGATAGATCTGCGCGAGTGCCCCGTTGAACACGAGGCCGACCGCCAGAAGGACCGCGATCACCAGTCGAAGCGGAGCCCAGATGGCGGGATCGATCCCGAACGGACCTACCGGCACAGCGTCATCAGCCTCCGCGCGCGTCGCTGCGTGGAGGGAGGAAGGATTTCCGCATCGGATGTCCGGGGAAGGATTCCTCGAGGAAGATGCGTCGCAGATCCGGATGGCCGTCGAACACGATGCCGAACATGTCGTAGGTCTCGCGCTCGCACCAGTTCGCGCCGGTCCAGACCGAGCTGAGCGAAGGCACATGCGGCTCGGCCGCGTCACACGGGGTGCGAAGCATCACGAAGATATGCGTGTCGATGCCACGAACGAACGTGACGCTTCGAAGCTCGGTCCCGGTGTCGACACCCGCGTTCACCGAATAGAGGTCGCAGCGCGACACTGGATCGTCGCGCACGATCGTCGCGACCTCCACCAGCCTCGCGCCGTCCACATCGACCACGACCATGTCATGCAGCGTCGACACCTTCGCGCGATCGCCGATGCTCTTCGCGAGCGCGTCGCGCGCCGCGGTGAGGTCGATCGTCGGACGCGGCGTGCTCAGTACCAATTAAGCGCTTTCTTCTTCCACGCGTAGAAGAGCCCTACGACGAGGATGGCGATGAAGATCGTCATCTCCACGAGACCATACCAACCGAGATCACGGAACAGCACCGCCCATGGGAAGAGGAAGATCACCTCGACATCGAATACGACGAAAAGCAGCGCGAACACATAGAAATGCGTCGGGTAGCGACCCCACGCTTGGCCGACAGGCTCCTCGCCGGACTCGTAGGTCTTGAGCTTCTCGCGCGTCGGTTTGAAGGGAGCAAGCAAGTGGCTGAGCAGCATCATCACCGTAACGACCAGTGCTCCCGCTACGAAGAACGCGAACACATAGACATAGGAGAGGTTGTAGTCGGGCACGCCCGTAGCCTACGGAGGTACTAATGGGTGAGCAAACCCGTGACGCTCCTGCGATTGACAGCGTTTGACCTCGTGGGTACGGTACCCCGGCTCGGGACAGAGCAGTACGCAATGCGTACATGAATCGGCGTTACTTGGGGAGGGGCAACGGTATTGGCGACGAACGTTAGGACGAACGTTAGAAGGGCGCATGCGACACCTTCGCTGACTCTCGGCGCGCGAAGAATGGTCCGTAGAAGCGCCACGTCGCTGATCACCTCGGGTCAACACTCGAAGCGTCGGCTCGTCGACGTGACGTTCCGTCGCGTCCCGCGCGCTCTCGGCGCGTACTTCGGCTCGAAGGGTCTTCGTCTGCTCCTCAACACCGCGACCGCGGTGCTCGTCCTGATGCTTCCCTACGCCGCCGCGACGACCGCGAGTGCCGAAACGTCACCGGCCGACGCAGTGTCACCATCCTTCGCCGCGGTGCCGATCGACGATGTCGCGCGTGCGCAGATCACCGCACGCGGCGGTGTCATCGCGGGGACGCGAAGCCCGACCACCGTAGCCGCTCCGGAGGCACGCCCCGTCGTGGTCCGCACGATCGCGAAAGACGACACGCTCTCCACGATGGCGAACTACTACGACCTCTCCCTCGAAGCCCTCGCATATGCGAACGAGATCAGCGAGGAAGACCAGGCCCTGTCGCTCGGACACGAGCTGCTCATCCCGCCCGGGGAGGGCGCGCTCTACAAGGTGAAGGACGGAGACACACCGGAGAACGTCGCGGACCGCTTCAAGGTCGAGCCCGCGGTGATCATGTCCTACAACCGCATGTACTTCGAGCCCGAGCACTTCGCGGTCGGCCAATTGATCTTCGTGCCAGGCGCGGCGCTCCCCGCCCTCAAGCGCACCGAGCGTTCGAAGTCGATCGCGACCCCGTCGAATGCGCAGCTACCAGCGCGGACCGGTCGTCTCGGCCTGCCGGTCAAGGGCGTATTCACGCAGTTCTTCTGGTGGGGCCACACCGGCGTGGACATCGCCGCACCGTACGGAACAGGTATCGGCGCATCCGATGACGGCATCGTGGTTGCGACGGGACCAGTCGCCGTGGGCGGACTGCGCGTTTGCGTCCAGCACTCCGGTGGTCTGCAGACCTGCTACTACCACACGAGCGCGGTGTACGTGAGCCCGGGACAAACCGTGGCCCGCGGGCAGCTCATCGCCGCGATCGGTCTGACCGGTGTCACGACGGGGCCCCACGTGCACTGGGAGCTCAAGGTGAACGGAGTAGCCCAAGACCCGCTCGCGTACTAACGCGCGCCGCGTCCCCATTCGTTTAGTCCACTCGCCGCGGGTCCTGCCGCGGCTCGGGGTCCACGCTCACTCGAAACTCGCCCGCTCGGCCCCTCTTCTAAGTCGCCCCTCGTACCGCGGGCTCAACTCTCGCTCGCGTGGACCCGCTCGCCGCGTCACCCGCGGCGCCTGTGCTCTCCCACAACGGCCGCGCGCTATTCGCTCGCTCGACACTCGTTCCTGCCCATACTCGACATATGTATCGAGCAGTCCACGCGGATCGGGCGGGACGGGTCATCGTGTCGGACTACGCCGCGGCGGCCTTTGATGGCGCCGCGACCGTGCCATTCTCCGATGCGGTCCCGCTTCCGAGTGGTGCGACCGTCCTGCATGTCGAGCGTGAGGCCGAAACGCTCGATCGGACCGGCCGTGCGCGGCGCGTGGGGGCGGGCCGCCTCGCCGTCGCGGCGGTCCTCCCGCCCGGACACCTGCGCACGCAGCTACCGGCGTATGCGGACGCGACGGACAGACCGGATCTAACGCCACGTGCGTACGCGGCCGTCGCGGCCAACGACGCCGGCGACCTCGTGGTCGCGGCCGCACTCATCGATCGCGACCCAACGCACCAGATCGATGCATATCCAAAGTCCGAGATCGCCTCAAAGGTCAACGAAGCGCTCCGCTCACGGCCAGCGGATAGCCTGATCCGCCAGCTCGCACGATGCGCGCGCGAGTACGGCTGCCGCGCTGCCGCGAACGCCTTCTACGGCCGCTGGGAATGTGCGCTGCCCATCGCCGCGCCGGCCAACGAGCATCCGCTCGCCGTGATCGCGCCGCGCTTCGATGGCGAGGCCGAGCCGCGCGAGCCCGCTGCGTTCCACGCCACGGTGGAGGAGGTCGCGAGTCTCGCGACGCAGCACATCGCCGCTGGCGGAACGCTCGTGTCGTTCGGGCACGCGTGTGAGGGAGAGCCGCTTCTCGTCCCGCGGATGGTCGAGGACGCGATCCACCTGATCCGCGCGGCGACGCGCTCGGGGACGATCCACCTCGAGACGAACGGCTCGGTGCCGACCGCCCTGCGGCGGCTTGCGACGAACGGCCTCGATTCCGTGACGATCCGGATCATGTCGGCGCGCGCGGACATCTACGACACCCTGCACCGGCCCGATGGCTATCGCTTCGCCGATGTTCGTGCGTCGCTTCGCGTGGCGGCCGAACAGCGTCTCGCGACGAGTCTCTTGATCCCGGTGCTCCCCGGCATCTTCGATGGCGCCGACGAGATCGCCGCGCTCATCTCACTGGCGGGCGAGCTGCGTGAGGGGAGCGCGATCCTGCTCCGCGACCTCGCGGCAGATCCGCTTCGTGCGCTCGGCGCCGTCAAGGGCCGTGACATGCGCATCGGCGTCGCACACGCGCTCGAGCGACTGCGTCATGAGTTGCCGCAGCTGCGCGTCGGGTCATTCGTGCGACCGCTGGCTCGGATCTAGATGTTCCTCGACCGCGCGCGCGTGCCGATCCGCGCGGGCGATGGCGGCAAGGGTGTCATCTCCTTCCGCCGCGAAGCACATGTTCCGCGCGGCGGACCGGACGGCGGCGATGGTGGGCGAGGCGGCGACGT
>JALYLT010000199.1 GCA_030774095.1 Chloroflexota bacterium | reverse complement strand
ATCGCACGGGCTCGAGGAGGAGCGCGACGATGGCGATCGCGAGGACCGTGAGAAGTGGATCGCGCCCCGCCTGCTGTCCGATCAATGCGCCCACGCCAGCGACGGTCAACGCGTAGATCGCGGTGACGAACGCCGCAAGCCCGGCGTAAACGATCGTCCGGCTGATGACGAGATCGATCGCGTAGAGGCGGTAGCGGAAGACGGCAACGGCGACCGCAAGCGGCATGAGGAGCCCGAACGCCAGGCCGAACCCCACGAAGTCCGCCCAGGTGACAACGGCCTCGACGACGGGACGTGGGATCGCCGAGAAGATATCGAGCCATAGGACCCTCGTTGGGATGAACGCGAACGCACCGAGGGCGACGGCATACGTGAACCACTTCAGTTGCAGCCGTGTCTCTCCTCGCGCTTGTCGCAGTCGGAGAAACACGGCGAGCGCGATGAGGACCGCCAGCGCCGTCTCGACCCACAGCTGCAGCGGGAAGTCGAAGATCGGTACGCCGGCGATCGGCCGCCAGGCGGCGCTGATGGGCCAGATCTCCGGAGGGCTTGTCACGGGCACGAACTGCCGTACGAAGAAGCCGCTTACCGCGACGCCCCCCGACTGACCCAGATCGTTGATGGCGCCGCTGACGCTGGCGATCACAGCAAGCGCAACGACCATCGCCCAGCGTTTCGACTTGAGCCGGCCGTCGGGGAACAGCAGGAACACGATGAGCACGGCGATGATGGTCGGGTTGGTGAGGATGGCTGCAGCCCGGGCGACGACATCCGCGAAGAGCACGGACCCGGGCGCAACGTTGAGGCCATGGACCGCGTACTGACCCATGAGGCCGTTCAACGTGATTCCGAGCGCCATCGTGGCGAACGCCCAGCTGAACGCGTTTCGCGGCTGCCGCCACAGGATGAGACCGGCGACGATCGAAGATACGAGCGTGCCGAGCGTCGCCGCTACGACGCGCAGCGCGTAGGTCTGCTCGAGCGACAGTCCCGCTAGCTGGAAACGCCAGAACGGCAGGCTGTGCCGGTCGGCGATCGCGAGCGCGACCGTGGCGACGCTCATCGACACGCCGGCCAGCATCACAGCGGTCCCGGTGACCGCGGGCCACGTGCGCGGCGCGCTCATCATGGTCGCCATCGCGGCCAGGTCTTGGCGCCCTCTCCGCTCGTGAGTTGAGTCAGGCCGCTGCCATCCGGCCGCACGGCCCAGATCTGCGCGGGCATGGTCTCTCGCACGAATGCGATCCAGTCTCCCGACGGCGACCAGTCCGGCATGAAGTCCTTGACGTTCGTGATGAGATGCATCGCTCCGCCCTCTGCCAACATCCAGTACAGCGCCGCGCTCCCTGGCTCAGGGTCTGGCTTCTCGCCCTGAAAGACGAGGCGGGTGCCGTCGGGCGACCAGCGCGCGTAACCTCCGCCGCCTTCGCGGTCCGGTACATACCAGCGCGTCAGCTGACGCTGGTCCTCGCCATCGACACCCATCGTGAAGACGTTGTACGAGCCACCCCGGTCGGAGAGGAATGCGACCCGCGTCCCGCTCGGTGCCCACGACGGGTTTCCGTTGTAGCCAGGCAAGCGCGTGAGTCGCCGCAGCTCCGTTCCGTCTGGCCGCGCGACAAAGAGGTTGCGGTAGTTCCAGTAGTTCTTCTCGCGCTGATCGTCGGACCAGAGCGCGCCCTCACGTGCACTGTCGAACATGATCCACGCGCCGTCGGGTGACCATGTCGGGTTGCCGTTGTAGATCCCGTTCCGCGTGAGGTTGTGGACCGTCCCCGTTTTGAGATTTCGCACGTGGATATCGAAGGCACCGTCCTTGGTGCTCACGTAGGCCAGGCGCATTCCGTCCGGAGACCACGCGGGATCGCCGTTCCAGCCGCGATCGTCCACGACGACGCGCACCTGACCGCTGGCGACGTCCAGCAGGTAGAAGGCGGTCTTCGCGTAGACCGGCTCGCAGCTGTAGAGAAGCTCGCCGCCGATCTCCGGATGCGGCGTGACGCCGCTCAGGCCACAGTCGGCGGGCCTCTCCACCGAAGCGCACGCCCCGACCGGCGAGCTGAGAAGCACGGCCACGAGCGCGAACGCGGTCCTCCGCACGAAGCGATGTTCCCACCGCGCACCAGGGTCGGCTACGGTGCTGGCCCCTAGAGCACGCGCTCCAGATAGTCGGCCAGGATGTTGAACGTCCGGATCTTCTGCGCGATGTCCGTGCTCCCGTGCCCCTCGTCGCCCAGTTCGACGTACTCGAAGTCCTCGCCCTCTTTGCGACCGAGCTCGAGCAGCCGGTCGCGGAAGATGCGCGACTGGTCGACCGGGCACCGCGGGTCGTTGACGCCGTGGACCATCAGCAGCTTCGCGCGAAGCTTGTCGGCGAACTCGATCGCGCTGCGATCGCGCCACAGTGCGCGATCCTTCTCGGGATCGCCCATCTGTTCGCGGAAGTAGTACTTGAAGTGCTCCATGCTCTTGTCGTAGAGCTTGTGCAGGTCGCTGACGCCGACCCACGCGACGGCGGCCCGCCAGATGTCCGGCTTCTTCGTGGCGGCGATGAACGCCATGAATCCACCATAGCTGCCGCCGAAGACGACGAGGCGTTCCGGATCGACGTACGGCAGCGTCTTGAGGTAGTCGGCGGCCGCGGCAACGTCCTCGAGATCCTTGCCGCCCCAGTCCTTGATGGCGGCGTCGCGGTAGTCCACACCGTAGCCCGTGCTGCCTCGGATGTTCGGCTCGATGACGACGAGTCCGCGGTCGACGAGGAACTGCGCGAACGGATCGAAGCCGCGGAACCACTGTCCAGTCGGCCCGCCGTGCACGTGAACGATCGCCGGGAGCCGCTCACCTGCCACGAGGTCGCGCGGGGCGTAGAGGAGCGCGGGGATCTTCCGACCGTCGAACGTCTCGTAGTAGACGTGCTTCGCTTCGACGAAGACCGAGCGGTCGATGCTGCCGTACTCCGCCGGGAGAAGCGTCTCGTATGTGTCCGTCGCGAGGTCGTATGACACAAGGCTGGCGCGCATGACGTCGGAGCTGAAGGTGACGAGGAGCTTGCGGTCCGCGTCGAAGAACGACGCGCCGACCGCGTAGCCGTCGGGCAGCTTCAGCTCCTGCGCCTCGCCGGTCGCGACGTCGTACACGATCGGACGAACCGATGATTCGAAGTTGCGGATCGTCGCGAGGAGCCGGCCGTCATTCGAGAAGCGGATCGCGTGCTCTTCGACGTTGTCCTTGCCGAGCCAACGGACCTCTCCGGTCGCCAGGTCGAGGATCCCCGCGCGGTTCTGACCCGAGGCGTCGCTCGTCACCGCGAGTCGCTTTCCGTCCGGGTGCCAGTCCGCGATCGTGTCCTTGGAGCCGTTCTTGACCGAAAGCACCTTGCGCGCTTCGGTCCCATCGGCGCGCACGACGTAGGAGTCGGCGTTCTTGAGATTCGTGACGTCCTCGTTCGTCGCGTACGAGATCAACTGGCCGTCGGGGCTCCATTGGCCACCGAAGACCGGGAAGGAGTAGTCGGTGAGCGGCGCATAGTCAGTGCCATCGGCGCGCATCTTCCAGAGGTTGAGCTGTCCCGGACGATCGGGAGAGGCCGGGTGACGCTTGTTCGTGAGAACCGTCAGCCACTTGTCATCGGGGCTGAACTGCGCGGCGTACTCCTGCGCGGTCGGGTCATTCGTGAGCTGCGTGACCGCGCCCGTCTCCACGTCGATGCGGTAGAGGTCGTGCTGCTCGGTGCCGCCGCTGTCCTTCGCGAACACGATGCTGCGGTCCGCACGGTCCCACGCGAAGCCGGCGCGAAGCGCACGCGGCACCTCGCCGTGGCTGACCTGCCGAATCTCCCGCGTGGCCAGATCCATGACGTGGAGCTCCATGCGGCCGCTTTTGTCCCAGTAGAAAGCGACGCGGTCGCCTTTCCACGAAACGACCGGCAGATAGAACGACGGAAGGCGGCAGAGCTCCTCCAGCGGTATGCGCGGCTGTCGGCGCGTGGCAATCGCCATGGCGTGCCTCCCCTGCGAAGTGACGGCGGTCAGCACGAGTGTCGCACAGACCGCGGGCGGGCTTCCCTGCTAGGTGGTCGCTGCAGCGCGCTCGCGACCAACGGCTTTTCGCGCGTCGGCGATCGAGATCTGCCACAAACACGCGGACCAAGCCTGAACGAAGCCGAGCTCGGTGTTGATCGCCAGCATCTGGGCGTTCGTGTTCGCGTTGCCCGTGCGGATAAAGAGCGCCTTGGGACGCGCATCGAGGATCCGCTTGAGCATCACGGCCTTCATCCACATCCCGAGCCGGTGCCCGCGGTGAGCATCGAGCACGGCGGTGCCCTGCTGCCAGATGACGTGCGAGATCTTCGGGTCATACGTGACTTCGGTGAACCCGGCGCCCTCGCCGGTCGCCTCGTGCAGCGCGAGGAGGAGCCACCACTCCGAACCCGTTTGCTTGAACCACGATTCGCGCTCGCGGATCTGCTCCTCGGTCAGCTTCCAGTCGGCCATCTTCAGATCACCACGCGGCGCGTCATTCATGCCGTTCGACGCCGCGATGTACGGCG
>JALYLT010000198.1 GCA_030774095.1 Chloroflexota bacterium | reverse complement strand
GAGCACCAGATGCGTCTGCTCGGTGATCGGCATGATCACGTTCGCCTCCCGCGCGGCGCGGTACGTCGCCTCGGCGGTCGTGACGCCCTCCGCCACCTGCCCGCCGAGCCGCTCGCGGATCTCTGCGATCCCGAGGCCCTTTGCGAGCTGCTCTCCCACCGTGCGGTTCCGCGAGTGCTTGCTCATGCAGGTGACCACGAGATCACCCACTCCGGCGAGGCCGGCGACGGTGAGCGGATTCGCTCCCTTCGCGAAGGAGAAACGCGCGATCTCGGCCAAGCCACGGGTGATGAAGCCAGCCTTCGCATTGTCGCCGTAGCCCATGCCGTCGATCGCGCCGGCGCCGAGGGCGACGATGTTCTTCAGCGCGCCGGACAGCTCGACGCCGACGACGTCCGTATCCGTGTACGCGCGGAACATCGGCGTGCCCACGAGCTCCTGGAAATGTTTCGCGGTCTCGGCCGCGACCGACGCGATCACCGTTGCGGCCGGAAGGCCGGCCGCGATCTCGCGACTGATGTTCGGGCCGGACAGCACCGCGACCCGCTCACGGCCGACGACCTCGGCCCAGAGCTCGCTCATACGCTGCCCGCCTTCGGCGAGCCCCTTCGTCGCTGAGAGCAACCGGTGCTCACCGCGGAGCAATGCGCCGATGCGCTCGCGCAGCGCCGCGATGCCGACGCTCGGCGCCGCAACGATGACGTCCTCCGCGGTCAGCGCGCGCTCGATGTCGGCGGTGACCTCGACGCGATCGGGCACCCGGATCCCCGGGAGGTAACGACGGTTCTCGCGCTGCGCGGAGATCTCTCGCGCCTGCTCGGCGTCGCGCGTCCAGAGGATGACATCGCGTTGGCCGTCACGCGCGAGGATCGTCGCGAGAGTGGTCCCCCACGAACCCGCCTGCAGCACCGCGACCGTCATGAGCGCGCGCCGATGCGGGGTTCCGCACCTCTCAGGATCCGTTGGATGTTCGCGAGGTGTCGCACGTAGACGATGCTGCCCCCCACCACGATGAACGCGAGCGTCGCCCAACTGAACGACAGCCAGCCGGTCCAGGTGAAAAGGAGGTACCCCAACAGCGCACCGATGACCGAAGCGAGGGAACCGACCGACACCATCCGCGTGAGCGCGAGGCCGATCGCGAAGAACGCGACGGCGCTGGCCCACGCCGGTGTCGCGACGAAGAGCAGCGCACCGAAGCCCGTCGCCACGCCGCGACCACCGCGACCCTGCAGGAGGGGCGGCCAGCAGTGGCCGGCGACCGCACCGACCGCGGCCAGCGCCTCGGCGACATGGCGCGCATCCCCATCGACCGAGAACAGGAGCTGCGCGAACAGCACAGCGAGCGACCCCTTGAGGATGTCGAACACGGCGACGAGGAGACCCGCGCCGCGCCCGAGCGTGCGGAACGTATTCGTCGCGCCGGTCGAGCCCGAGCCGACCGTCCGCAGATCGACGTTGCGATAGATCTTGCCAACGAGGTAGCCGCTCGAGATGGAGCCGATCCCGTATCCGACGACGGCGACGATGACGAGCCCGAGGAACGTCGCCGGGTCAGTCATTCGAACGAGGCCCTGAACTCGAGCTTGATCGGCGTGCCCGGAAACCCGAAGCGCTCGCGGATCCGGTTCTCCAGATACCGCGCGTACGTGAAGTGCACCCCCTCAGGTGGATCGACGAAGAACACGAAGGTCGGCGCCTTGCCACGCGCCTGGGTCACGTGGCGAAAACGGACTTCCTTCCCACGGTGCGGTGAGGGCGGATGGGCGGCGATCGCCTCGGTCAGCAGCTTGTGCAGGTCGGATGTCGAAATGCGCTTCTTGCGCTCGTCGACGACCTTCAGCGCGTCCTCGAGCGTCGCCTCCACATTGCGACCGGTCTTCGCGGAGACGAAATGGTGCCGCATCCACGGTGCGAAGTGGAATTCACGGGCGACTTCGGCTTCGACCTGCGCGGTCATCTCCTCGCCACGGTCTACCACGTCCCACTTGTTCACCGCCAGCACCAGCCCGACCGCGGCCTCGAGCGCGTACCCCGCGATGTGTGTGTCCTGCGCGGTGACGCCCTCGGTCCCGTCGGTGAGAAGGATCGCGACGTCCGCGCGCTCCAGCGCGTGCGCGGTGCGCAACAACGCGTAGTGCTCGATGCCCTGCTCGACGCGGCCCCGACGCCGGATGCCCGCCGTGTCGACGAGGACGAGGCGTCGGCCACGGAACTCCATCGCGGTGTCGAGGCTGTCTCTCGTTGTGCCCGGGATCTCGCTGACCACGGCGCGCTCGCTCCCGACCAGCGTGTTCAGGAAGCTCGACTTGCCGACGTTGGGGCGTCCCACGATCGCGATGTGCGCATCGGTCGATGGCACCCCGTCGTTGTCGGCTGGAAGGCGCTCGACGACCGCGTCGAGCAGGTCGCCCGTTCCGTGCCCCTGGATCGCGGAGACAGGGAACGGATCGCCGAGGCCGAGCGCGTAGAACTCCGCAGCCTGCGCTTCACCGCGCCAGGAGTCCGCCTTGTTCGCGACGAGGATGACCGGCTTTCGGCTCCGGCGGAGCTGATCCGCCACGTCGTGCTCGACCGGGAGGATGCCGGACTGCGCATCGACGACGAAGAGGACCACATCGGCTTCGGCGATCGCGGCCTCGGCCTGACGCCGGACGGCCGCTTCCATCTGACCCGCCCGCGGATCGTCGAGGCCTCCGGTGTCGATCAGGGAGAACTCACGACCGCGCCATTCCGCGGTCGCGTAAACGCGATCGCGTGTGGTGCCGGGAAGATCCTCGACGATCGCGACGCGCTCGCCGACGATACGGTTGAAGAGCGTCGACTTCCCAACGTTGGGCCTGCCGACGACGGCAACGACGGCGCGGGACACGCGGGTTAGGCCGGGACCGCTTCCGCGAGCTCCTCGGCGCGCTCCTTGACCTCGAGAAGCGTGTCCATCGGCGTCGAGCAGCCGCCAATGAGACCCACGCGCTCCTGATCGCGCAGCCACTCCGGTTGCAGCTCGTTCGCGTGCTCGATGTGATACGCGATGCGACCCTGCATCCTCGCGAGGTTCACGAGCTCCCGCGTGTTCGCCGAATTCTTCCCGCCGACGACGATGATCGTTTTCACCTGTTCCGCGAGCTCGCTCGCCGCCACCTGGCGCTTCACCGTGACCGGGCAGACGGTGTTGTAGACCTTCGTCTCCTGCGCGATCTCCGAGACGTGCGCCACGAGCTCCTTGAAGGCCCAGGGCGGCTGTGTTGACTGGGAGACGACGCCGGCACGCTTCATCTTCGGGAGCTTCGACCACTCCTCCTTCGTCTCGACGACGACGTAGTCATCGCCGGCGAATCCCTTCAGCCCGATGACCTCGGGATGATCGGGAGTGCCGAGGATGATCACCCGGTAGCCCTCGTCCGCGAGCTGCTTGGTGAAACGCTGCGCGCGAAGCACGAGCGAGCAGGTCGCATCGATGCACTCGAGACCGCGGTCCTCGATCTGCTTTCGGACCTCCGGCGGGACGCCATGCGCCCGGATGACGACGATGCCGTCCGACGCGTCAGCAGGATCTTTGATGACCTTGACCCCGCGCGCGGCGAGCCGTTCGCTGATCTTGGGGTTGTGCACGACCTGGCCAAGGTTGTGAACGGTCTTGCCCGTTTCGGCCGCCGCCTCGGTCAGCTCGACCGCCTTCTTGACGCCGAAGCAGAACCCGTTCTCGCGTGCGAGCAGTACTTCCATTGATATCGATTCTAGGGGTACGCACCTCGCATTTCGTCCGGTAACAGCGATGCGATGCGTCTCATCACGGCATCGGTCACCGCTTGCTCGTCGCGACGTTCTTCCTCGGTCAGATCGGCGAGATGAAACGGTCGTCCCACGCGTAAGACCGCGTGACCGCCGAACATGAGTCGGAGGATCGACTGCTTGGTCCCGATCATCGCGATCGGCACCAAAGGGGCATCCGGGACACGCGACGCGATGTATCCGACCCCCGGTTTACCCCGCAGCAGCGCCCCCGCCTCGCTCCGGTGCCCTTCTGGGAAAAATCCGAGGATCTGATTGCCCTTGAGCACCCGCAACGCGGTCACCAGGGCGCGCCGGTCGCCCTCGCCCCGCCGCACGGGGAAGGCGCCGGTCGCGCGGACGATGTAACCGAGCAGCGGATAGCCGAACGCCTGGATCTTCGCCATGTAGCGCACGGAGCGATCGAGATCGATCGATATGAGCGGCGGGTCTTTCCAGTTGATGTGATTCGAAACGATGATGTATGGCCCGCTCTTCGGAAGATTCTCCCGACCCTCGACACGAACGTGGATCAGCGCTTGGACGATCGTGCGGATGGGCGGGAACAAGACATTCCAGAGCCAGAGACGCTCGACCGGCCATTCCGGGGCGCTGTCCGAGATCACGCGGTCGGCGCTGGACGCGTCACGATCGCGAGGACCCGGTCCAAAGCCTGACCGACGGAGAGCCCATCGGTCTGCACGACGACGGCGTCGTCGGCCGTGCGCAGCGGCGCCACCTTCCGCTCGCTGTCCATGCGATCGCGCCGCAGGATCTCCTGCA
>JALYLT010000197.1 GCA_030774095.1 Chloroflexota bacterium | reverse complement strand
GATGAGGGGCTTAACAGTTTCTGGCGGGCACCCCCTAAGGTGCCTAACGCGGCCTTGCCGCGAGCGTTTCGTCCTCCCCACAGGGTTTAGTGATGACTGACCCTGAGGGCGCGACTGTACTCCGGGACCCGTCAGCGAGCAAGTGGGCATCGCAACCTCGCGAGCGGCGAGCAGGCGACCGACACCGTTATGCGACACTCGAACGGTGACTGACGAGAGCCGCACGAAGGCCCCCACCCGCGGGCTCGAAGGCGTCGTGGCGACGACGACCGCGATCTGCAAGGTCGAGGACAACAGCCTTGTCTACCGCGGGTACTCGATCGACGAGCTCGCCACGAAGGCCGGATACGAGGAAGTTGCTTACCTGTTGCTGAACGGCGACCTGCCCACGAAGGAGCAGCTCCAGGGCTTCAAGGCGGAGCTCGTGAAGCACCGCACGCTCTCCCCCTTCCTGCGGCAGATCCTGCAGGAGATGTCCGAGAGCGGAACGGCGATGGATGTTCTGCGGACGGTCGCGTCAGCCTCTGCCGTCGAAGATCCCGCCGAGGGCGACAACTCGCAGGAGGCTGAGTACCGCAAGGCGATCCGCCTCACCGCGAAGCTGCCGACGATCCTCGCCAGCTACATGCGGCGCCGCCGCGGCGAGCAGCCGATCCCGCCGGACCCGTCGCTCGACCACGCGGCGAACTTCGCGCACATGGCCGGCGTCGACGTGCACCCCCGTGCCGCGGAGATCCTCAACACGTGCTTCATCCTGCAGGCCGAGCACGGCCTCAACGCATCCACATTCACCGCGCGCGTCGTCGCGGGCACGAACGCGGACATGCACGCCGCCGTCACCGCGGCGTTCGGCGCTCTCAAAGGTCCGCTGCATGGCGGCGCGACCGACGGGACGATGAAGATGCTTGACGAGATCGGCTCGCCCGACCACGTCGAGACATTCGTCGACAAGGCGATCGAGACGAAGTACAAGTTCTCCGGCTTCGGACACCGCGTGTACCTCACCGAGGATCCGCGCGCCAAGCACCTTCGACGTTTCGCGATGGAGCTCTCGCAGGGCTGGAAGGGCAAACCGTACTTCGAGATCCAGGAGCGGCTGGCGAAGGCGATCGCCGACCGGCGACCGAAGATGTCACCGAGCGCGGCCGCGAAGGTCAACGTCGTGAACGTCGATTACTACGCCGCCACGACGTACACGTTCCTCGGCATCCCCGCCGATCTCGGCACGTCGATCTTCGCGCTCGGACGCATCGCCGGTTGGAGCGCGCACATCATGGAGCAGCACGGCGACAATCGACTGATCCGGCCCGAGTCCGAATACACGGGACCGTCAGGAAAGCGCTACATCCCCATCGCGGAGCGGTAGGCCAGGCATCTCGGTGGCGCGCATCGGTCTTGGGCTTTTATGCGCGCTCGGATATTTCGCGGGATGGGTCGTCACCATGGGCGCGTCCATGTGCACAGGTTGTGGCAACGCCGGCGTCGGCGCCGGCGCCCTGCTCGGCACGCTCATCTGCGGCGGGATCGTTGGAGCGCTCATCGCCAATGCGTACGGAAGACCAACGGCCGGGCCGGCGGTCGCCGGCGCCATTCTCGGTCCCTTTGGCTGGCTCATAGCCGCCAGCGCCTCAAGTCGAGGCCGAAGATCCCCGAGCCGACGGCCAGATCAGCCCTCAGGAAGGCGTTAGATCCCCGTCGAGGAGTGCTAGCCGGCTCTTCGAAGCGGCCGTGAGCGCGCGCACCAAGGCATCCCACGTCAACGGACCGAAGACGACCTGCCGCACGATGTGATCGCTGTCGAGAACGAACGTCTGCGGCAGAAGGCCCGGCGAGATGTCCTTCAGGACGGCGGCACTCCCCACCAGCGGCCGAAGCCTGCGGTAGTCCTTGGCCACGTCGAGCGCCGACGCTTCGGTCTCGTCCACTCCAAGGGCGATGATCTCGACCCTCGAGCCGACCGTGACATCGGAGAGGAGCGCAAGCTGCTGCGTGCAGACCACGCAGGGCCGCGTCCAGGTCGACACGACGACAAGGCTCGCACCGAAGTAGTCCAGTGACTGCGGCGCGCCGTCGCTCATGCGCCAGGCGAGCTCCATCTTTCTTCCGAGAGCGGCGTTCCGCGCAACGCGAACGGTCCCCACGGCTTTGTTGAGCGAGTTCGCCGTGGCCTGTGCGCGCCCAGGCGAAGCGCGCGCGGCGATCCCGTCCAGCATGTACGGCGCGCCGTCCTCGTCGAACACGAGGAAACGGCCGCGGGACAGCGCGTAGCCGGCGGCCTGCAGGAGCCGCCCAACGTCAGTCTCGTGCCAGTGGTCGTCGTGGTCGATGTCGAGGACACGCACCCAGGTGCGGCCCGGGCTGGACATGAGGATCGTGCCGGACATGGTCGTGGGTTGACCGCCCTCGTCATCCGCGATCGTCACGAGCGGCCGCGTGGTCCCGGCGGTGATGTCATACGCGCCGAGTGCACCGCCGAGCGCGTAGGTCAACGCCTCATGCGCCGTGAGCCGAATGTACAGCGGCACGCCGGACGGATACGCGCGCAGCTCGCGGGCCACCAGCGTGCGGTCCGCGATGTTGTTCTGGGCCGTGCCGGGGAACGGGCCGTCAGCCTGGATGGAGAACACCGTCGCAACACCGTCTGTGGTCCGGGCTCCGGGCCCAATGTCCAATGCACGCACGCCGCTCGGCAGCCCGAGTGGGACCCGGTAGCGACTACCGTCGAGGCCGGCTGCGTCAAGCGCGTCAGTTCCCGCCCAGTACACGACGTGACCGTCCGCGTCCCAGCTGAGCACGCGCAGCTGGGACGGCGCCGTCGCGACCTCGCGTGTCGGGCCGCCGCCGCGCGGAACTGCGATGACGGTCGAAGGACAGCACGGCGTGTCGAACGCGAGATACGCGCCATCGGGCGACACGAGCTGACCTTCCGCGCGCGGGTAGCCGACGCGATGCGCCAGCGGATGCTCGTTGCCACCCGGTTCGAGGACCGAGATGTCCAGAAGGTATGCGCCGCCCGGCTCCTTCTCGATCCGTCGTCCGATCAGGACACCTGACGAGTCGGGCAGCCAGAACGGATTCATCCCGATCTCGCCCAGCTTCACAGTGGCAAGGGTGCGTCCCGCGAGGTCGTAGATCGTGTGCAGAAAGCCTTCGCGCTCGACCACCAGGACCATCTCTCCGTTTGGCGACACGCGGATGCCCTGCTCGCCGAACTTCGCCGCGATCGACAGCTTCGAAAGGACCGGTCCGGGGGGCGCGGCGCGCGTGGAGGTCGACCCAGGGGCGTCGCTCGGGCGCGAGGGCTCGGGCGTACTGCAGGAGGTCAGCAGCACAGCGAGCACGGCAAAAGCGGTCAGCGCACGCATTCCTCTATATCAACGTACGCCCCCGTCCTACGCGCATCAGAGTTGTGTCCATTCCGGCCGGGTCAGCGCGAGCGGATGCCCTCCCAGCACTTGGCGTCCTCCCAGCGGCACTGGTCGATCGCCTGGATCACGAATGGATCCGGCGCGACTGCGAACACCGTTCCGATGATCCGGTGCGTCGCCTCCTGCCGCTGTTCGAAGTTCACGTCGAAGCCCAGGAGCTCCCCGGTGTGCTGGCCGCTCGGCGCGATGTAGAACGCCGTGTCTTTGAGCGTCGTCTCGATGGTCGTCTCCGAAGTGCAGGCGCGTCCGTCGTCACCGAAGCGGATCACGGTGTAACCACCGCGTCGCGGCAGGACCGCGCACGAGGCGAGGGCGTACTGCAGCACGACGTAGCCGCGGTAGCCGTCGGGGATCTCGAACTGCAGCGGCAGCTGCGGGGGCGGCTGCGTGCTCAGCGGCGATGGCAGCTGAATCTGCTGGCATGCGATGACGAGCAGGAGCGGGATCGCGACGGCTATTCGTCGTAGCACGCGAGCACCGCATCCCAGGCCAGCTCCGAGGCGACGACGCCGAGGCTGACCTCATCGAGCGCCGGATCGTCGACGGACTGCGTCGAGCACGCGTAGAGGATGTCGCCGTCCCAGCGCGTGTGGAACGGCTGTATCGCGCGCGCCATCGATGAATGCACCTGCCGGGCGATCGATCGCAGCTGCAGTGCGTCGAGACGCTGGTCGGTCACGACGCAGGTCAGCGTCGTATTGCGCGAGCGCGGCTCGGCCGGCGGGCAGTACGCACCGGTCGCGCTCACGATCTCGGATGCGTGCTGGCGTCGGCCATCGGCGCCGCGGTTCCCGCGCACGACGTTTCCGGCCCGGTCGACGATCGCGCCGTACGAGTTCACGACGGTGAACACCGCGATGCGCGTCTTGCCCACGATGCTGAACGCGCCGCCCTGACCCGACAGCTCGGCCGTTTCTCCGTGGCCCGCGGTCGCGGAGCAGCCCGCGCCCACCGCGCCCATCGGGAAGGCGCCCGGCCGCAGCGCGCGTACAGCCGCGCGACCAAGCTCCTTGTCCGGATAGATCGCGTTCTGGCGTCGGCCATAGTCGAAGATGATCGCGCCCGACACGAGTGCGATGTCCATCCATTTCGTGGAGTAGCCGCGGTGCGCGAACAGCTCCGCGGCGACGCCGGTCGACGC
>JALYLT010000196.1 GCA_030774095.1 Chloroflexota bacterium | reverse complement strand
CACGCCGTGATGCTAGGCGGCAAGGACCTTCGAGCGGAAGACTGAGAACAGGTCGGCGATGACGCTCGGCAGCTTTGCGCCGGGGTCCTGCCGCGCGTCGTAGCCGCAGATCTCGAAGCCGCGCACGTTAGCGACGGACGCGAGCGAGGCGATGGTCTCGCCGAGCAGCCCGAGCGACACGCCGCCCGGCGCCGGGAACACGACCGCGCCGAACTCAGCCGGATCGACGACGTCGATGTCGACGTGCAGCCAGATCTTCCGTTTGCGGGCGAAGGCGATGATGCCCGCGGTGTCCGCCTCCTCCGAGTCGAAACGGATGCGCGTGACCTTCGAACGATCGAGGTTCGTCCGTTCGCCGGGATCGAGGACTCGGCCACCAACGAGCGCGACGCGCTCTTCGGCGATCTTGTGCGAGCCCGGCCAGAGGAGCGGCGCGACCGAGCGGCCGCAGACGTGCGCGAGGCACATGCCTCCGACGTAGTGAGACGGCGTCGTCGCGAGCGTGTTGAAGTCCCCGTGCGCGTCGAAGTACACGAGTGCGAGGTCGGGCTCGACCGGGATCGCGCCCGCGAGGGTGCCCGCGACGAGCGTGCACTCGCCGCCGAGCACCGCGCAGGTCGCGCCGGCCCGCAGCGACGAGCCGATCGCTTCGCCAAGGGTGCGGCAGGCCTCCCGTGCCGCGCTGACCCAGCGGTCGCGCGGGTTGAACGGCACGCGGACGTGCTTCTCCGGTCCGAGTCGTTGAACGAATTGCTCGGAGAGCGCGCCGGGAGCGGCTGCCATCCCCGCGAAGCGTGTCTCCGTGACCACACCGGCCTCGAAGAGATGCAGCGGACGAGCCGCCATTTGTGGTCGCATCCTAGCCCGGTCGGTCGTCCGTCTGGAAGCCTCCCGGACGCGCTGAGGGCGCCTTTACATCTTTATGAGACCACTCTGGTTCAGCGCCAGGCAGATGATCGCGATGGCCGCCAACGGGTACCTGGACCAGCGACCCGAGACGAGCATGAGGATCCCGCAGACGAGCGCGATGAGCGCAAGCAGAAGTCCGACGGTCATGTGACACCTCCGTGTGCTGCCCTGCTGGGCGAGCAAGAGTATGCCGCCGCCGGATCAGTCCCCGATCGAGGTGAGCAGGCGGTCGATCGCCGCCAGGCCGGCGTGCAGGATCCGCGACTCCATGCCGTAGCCGATGCGCAGATGCCGCTCGGCGCGGAAGTGGACGCCGGGGACCACCATCGTCGAGTACTCGCGGATGAGCCGGTCGACCAGGGCCATCGACTCGAGGGGAAAGCGGTAGCTGAAGAAGCAGATTCCGCCGGCCTGCGGCGGGGTCCAGTGGAGCTCGCGCGAGTGCGTCGCTGCCCAGTCCTCGAGCTTCGGCCACCGCTCGCCGAGGATGAAGCGTGCCCGCTTCAGCAGCTCGTCGCGCCGCTCGAGCGCGACCTCAGCCAGCGACTCTGAGAGGGTGGCCGGGGCGATCGTCGTGTAGTCCTTGAGGCGCAGTGCGGCCTGGACCTCCGTCTCAGAGGCGACCAGCCAGCCGATCCGCAGGCCCGGAAGCCCGTACACCTTCGACAGCCCGCCCGTGACGACGATCCGCTCGCCGCGCCCGGAGAACGACGCGCTCTCGGCGCTATCGAGCTCCGCACCGCGATAGACCTCGTCGGACAGGATCCACGCGCCGTGCTTAGCCGCGATCGCAACGACGCGATCGATCTCGCTGTGCGACAGCACCTGTCCCGTCGGGTTATTGGGCGTGCAGACGCAGATGAGCTTCGTGCGCTCGTTCACCGCGGCGGCGAGGGCGTCGAGATCGATGCGCCAGCTGCGCTCCTCGCGCAGCCATACCTCGCGCACGCGCGCACCGAGGCCCTGGGCGATGCCGTGCACCTGCATGTAGTTCGGCATCACGACGACCACTTCGTCGCCGGATGAGACGAGCGTCAAGAGCGCGAGGAAGTTCGCCTCGCTCGTCCCGGTCGTGATGAGCACGTTCTTCGCGTCGCTGCCGGAATGGAACCCCGCGATGAGCACGCGCGTTTGCTCGCGTCCCACGCCCTCGGCGTAACCGAGCTTCGAGCGCATCAGCTCCTTCTGATCCCTCGTGATCTCTTCGAGGGTCATGGCCTCGACCCCCGACTCGGACAGGTCGTACTTGACCCGGTGCTCCCAGGTGGACTGCATGCGCTCCATGTCGAACGCGGGGAACTTCATCGCTGCGCGGTCCAGTCTGGCATCAGCGCTTCTGGGCGTCCGCGCGAAGGCGCTCGAGCTGCTTCTTCGCGAACTCGAGGACGTACGGGCGTTCGAAGGAACCCGGCTGCCCGGTGACCTCCACGGCATTGACGACGTTGGCGTAGCGGTACAGAACGGTCACGGTGATCAGATAACCGTCGGCGGTCGGCTGCTGGAAAGTGAATGCGCGCGATTGGTCCCCGATGGTCTCCCCGAGAACGGTCTCTACGGACCCGAGCTCGAGCGCCCTCATTCGGAACTCGTTCGCCGTCACGACCGCTGCCGCCTCGTCAGCGGTCGCGATGAGGATGGAGTCGATCGCGCAACAGACGAATGGATCTCCGCTCTTGATGAACGTCCGCACGTAGCCGATCGCAAGGCGCTGTTTGAGCTCGGCCTGCGTCGTGCCCAGACCGTTCGCGAGGTCGTCGGGAGCCATCTCCTCGTCCTTCTCCATCGCGTACTCCGGTGGCACGTCGGTGGCCTGGAGGATCACGTTCCGCAGCGCCGCACGCACCGCACGCGCTGGCGAAGCGTTTGGTGCCGGTGCCGGCGCCGCGCAGGCGACGAGCATGATGACGATCAGCGCCGAAGCGAACTTCACGATGTCAACAGTAGTGACGCGCGCAGCGGCAAGGCAGAATCGCGTGATGCGCCGCATCGGACACCGGGGGGCGATGGGTCATGCCCCCGAGAACACCATGCCGTCATTTCAGAAGGCGCTCGATCTCGCGTGCGATGAGGTCGAGACGGACGTCTGGCTGACGCAGGACGGTCGGCTGCTCGTGTCGCACGATCGGCCGACGGCGAAGACCACGTTGTCGCTCGACGAGGTGCTCGACTTCTGCCGCGGACGCATGGGCGTGAACGTCGAGCTCAAGTGCGAAAAGGATGAGACCCGCGCGCGCGAGACTGGCGCGAGCGTCGCGGCGCGCCTGGCCGCACGGGGCTACGGCGACGCCTATGTGTCGAGCTTCTGGTGGTCCGCGCTTGAGGGCGCGCGGACCGCGGCGCCCGCCGTGCGGCGCGCCTTCCTCTTCTCCGATTCGCCCGACCGGGCCGCGCTGCTCGCGAGTGCACGGGGGCTGGCGCTGTGGGCGCTGCACCCGGAGCGCGCGTACGTGACGCTGGATCTCGTTCGCGCGGCGCACGCAGCATCGCTCCGCGTGAACACCTGGACCGTGAACGATCCGAAGGAGATCGCGACGTTCCGTAACTGGTCCGTCGACGGGATCATGTCCGACTTCCCAGAGCGCGTCCCGAAGGGGGAAAAGCCGTGACGCGAGCGATCTTCCTGGCTGGAGCATTCTTGTTGGCTTGCGTCGCCCCTGGCGGCACCAGGTCGCCGGGCAGAACGACGAGTAACGAGGTCGAGCTTTTCTGGGCGTCCTATCAGATGGACCCGGAGGCCCATTACCGCCTCATCTTCGAGGGAGGAACCGACGCCCTCCGTCCTACAGAGGTGAGGATCGTGATGCTGTCCGGAGCGACCGTCGCGTCGGCGGCGGCCGTCGCGATCCCGAACGACGGCGATCCTCTTCTATTGTGCGGACCCACGAAGTCGTCGGCCCCGCGCTTGTACGGTCCTGTGCGTGCCACTCTCGTCGTACCTGAGCAGCTGTTCAAAGACTTCATTCGTGAGCCGACCGCTTTCCGCGTTGAGGCGAAGGTCGCTGATGCATGGCGACCAACGCGACTGACGCACCTCTGCGACGCGAGCCAGTGACCTCGCGGCCGACCTAAGCGGGCGTGCTCGATGCCCAGCCGCGCGATCGTTCGACGGCTCGTTGCCATCCGGCGTACAAGGCATCCCGCTCATCGGCAGACATCGCGGGTTCGTAGCGCGCCGCGATCGCGCGCTTCAGGCGCAGCTCGTCAGGCGTCTTCCACACACCGACCGCGAGACCGGCGAGGAATGCCGCACCGAGCGCGGTCGTCTCCTGTATCGCGGACACCTCGACCGGTACGCCGAGCAGATCCGACTGGAACTGCATGAGGAACCGGTTGGCCGTGCCGCCGCCGTCGGCGCGCAGAACGTCGATGGACTGTCCGGCCTCGCGCATCGCCTCGACGAGGTCGCGCGTCTGATAGGCGATGCTCTCAAGCGTCGCGCGCGCAAGGTGCGCGCGTGTCGTGCCGCGCTCGATCCCGATGAGGAGTCCGCGCGCGTACATGTCCCAGTGCGGCGCGCCGAGCCCGGTGAACGCGGGGACGAAGTACACGCCGTCGTTGCCGGTGAGACTTGTCGCGAGCGACTCGGTCTCCTCGGCGCGCGTGATGATCCCGAGGCCGTCCCGTAGCCACTGCACGGCGGCGCCAGTGATGAACGCGCTCC
>JALYLT010000195.1 GCA_030774095.1 Chloroflexota bacterium | reverse complement strand
ACCCAGGGCAGTGTTCTGCGGCCCTTCGCGCTGCTCGTCGTGGTCAGCCTCCTGCTTCTGGTGCTCCGCAATACCGACGTCGTTCTCGCCTCCTCGACCTTCCTGACCCAGCTCCTCGTCCCGGTGCAGCGCGTGCTCGCCGACGTCGGCGTCGCCGGTGACCGCTTTGCGTCCGCGATCTCCCAGATCGACAGGCTGCGCGACGACAACTCGCGTCTCCAGACCGAGAACGACCGCCTGACGCTCGAGAACGTGCGGCTGCGAGAGCTGGCCATCGCCGGCCAGCAGGCCGAGAAGCTCCTGACGTTGCAGCGAGCGGTCCCGTTCGAGAGCGTGCCCGCTCCGGTGATCGCTCGCGACCCGGCCGGGGTCCTCCACTCGATCGTGCTCGGGATCGGCACCGACGACGGCGTCAAGGTCGGCCATGTCGTGCTGTCGGACCAGGGCCTCGTCGGCAGGATCAGCGAGGTCGGCACCAACTACAGCAAGGTGCTGCTCGTCACCGATTCCTCATCGGTGGTGTCCGCCCTGGTCCAGGGCTCGCGCGCGACCGGGATCGTCCGCGGCCAGTTCGGCGACTCGCTGATCATGGACTGGCTGCTCCAGACCGAGCCGGTCAAGGAGGGCGACGTCGTGATCACCGCGGGCCTCGGGATCGGCGAGGAGCTGCGCTCGCTCTTTCCGAAGGGGCTGGTGATCGGAACGATCGCCCAGGTCCAGACGGCCGAGGCGGCGGCGTACAACCGCGCGATCATCACGCCGGCCGTCGACCTCCGGCGGCTCGAGCACGTGCTGGTCGTGAAGACGAACTAACGTCCGAGGCCGGCCTGCCGAGCGGGGCTCACACGTTGTTGGTCAATCGGTGCGACCGTGGTTGGCTCTAGCCCTCGGTCTCTTCCTCATGCGGCCAGCGGAACCGTTTGAGCGCTGCGCGTGTCACGCCGCCCGTTCGGTACCAAATGTGGTTCTCAGTTGCGCCAGCGGGGCAGTACGCCCAGCCGCCTGCTTCGAGCAGACTGAAGGGAGTCGACTGATCCGGCGGTGGAGTATGGCGATGCGTCTCACGTATGCAGATCCACTGGATCAGCGCGGCATCCACGCCACAAAAGGTTAATGGACGCTTCGCTTTGGCGGTCTTTGTGCCACTGCCGCGGGCGCGGCGCCGCGCACGTCAGTAACTCCGGCCGCGCTGACGCTCGATATCGAAGCGCGCTGTTCGGGCGACGGCCATAACGGTCATTACGCCAGCCTGCACAGGATCGGTCACAACGAGATCCGCGGCCGATGGCGCCGAACCGGCCATGTTCAGGCTAACGACGAGGATGCCTTTGGCGCGCACTTCACGGACAGCTACGGTGATGTCCCCTCCCATCAGTGCGCCGGCGAGCACAAGCGCGACCGCGCGGGGAAGCCGGGCCACGGCTCGAACCGCGTGCGCGAGGTTTTCCTCGCCAACGATCGGGATCGTGTCGACGCTGATCTTCTCGCCACGGATGTTGTGGCGGTCGGCCTCCGAGATCGCCCCCAGCGCAACCTGCCCGACTTGCGCACCGCCACCCACCACGATGATTCGCTTCCCGTAGACCTGCAGCATGCTCGGCACCTGCTCGACCGACGCGACGACGTCGAGCGCGTTCATGTCGCGAATGAACGCTGCTTCGTCATCGATAGTTTCGATTTCGAAGTACACAGCGCTGCGCTCCCCGCGCTCGATGATGTCCACCGCGCGGATACTGCCGCGGTGGCCCACGATTACGCCGGTCATCTCGTGCAGCGCGCCGACGCGGTCGACGCCGCGACAGACGATGGCGAGCTCAGGCAGGAGCAACGGCGCACCGCTCTTCATCGCGCGAAGGCTACCGCTCTTCGGTCTGCCCGACTTGCGGAACATACCGATGAAGTTGAAACCAAGCACCGGCCGATCCGGACGGCAGCGGCTGACCGCGCGGTACATTGCAGCCTCCGTCGTCAGATCGCTCCGACCTTTTGAAGTGCAGACCTCAGTTGGCGAACCTATCGGCCTTTCGTCACCACGGCAGAGCGCACGCTGTCTCGACGGTCTTTGGCCCTGGCAGGCGGTAACGTTCCCGTCGTGAGGTCGTTGCCATTCACGTGCTCCTGAGTCGCCTCACCCTGCCCGCGGCGCTCGTGAGCTCCATCCTCCTCGCCACCCCGGTCCTCGCAGCCCCCCTTCCGGTCCTCTCCGCCACCTACACCGTGCCGACGCCTCCGACCGCACTCGTGCAGGCCGCGTCCGCGCCGGTCGCGATCACCGTCCAGAACGTGGGCAACGAGATCTGGAACATCGCGGGCGCGAACCCGGTGCGCCTCAGCTACCACTGGTACGACGCCGCCGGCAACGCGGTCATGTGGGACGGGCCACGCACGCCGCTGCTCACCGACGTTCCCGCAGGCGCGAGCCAGACCGTCACCGCCACCGTCGCCGCGCCGTCGACCCCGGGCACGTTCCGCCTCAGCTTCGCGCTCGTGAAAGAGGGCGTGGCCTGGTTCGCGCAGAGCGCCGCCTTCGTCGTGCAGGTCACGTCCGCGACGACGAGCGCGACCTACACCGTCGCGACGCCGCCGACCACGATCCCCGCCGGTGGCAACGCGCAGATCGCGGTCACGCTCACGAACACCGGCAACCAGATCTGGAACATCGCCGGCGCGAACCCCGTGAACCTCAGCCTGCATTGGTACGACGCCTCGGGTAACACCGTGCTGTGGGACGGCCCGCGCACGGCACTCGACGCCCCAGTCGAGCCGACCGCGTCGCGCACCATCACCGCGACCGTCACCGCGCCGCCGGTCCCCGGCGCGTACCTGCTGCGTTTCGCGCTGGTGAAGGAGGGTGTCGCGTGGTTCCCGCCAAGCAACCCGATCCCGGTCACGGCGCTCGCCGCTTTCGTCGCGGCGGTCACGCCGCCAACGCTGCCGTCGTTCATCGCGGGCGGCACGTATGACGTTCCGGTCGTCCTGAAGAACAGCGGCGCCGCCGCATGGAACGCGACCGGGCCGAATCTCGTCGACGTCTCCTATCACTGGAGCGACGCCGCGGGGAAGACCGTCATCTGGGACGGCACGCGCACGCCGCTTGCGGCGAATGTCGAGCCCGGTGCGTCGGCGAACGTCACGCTCAGGCTCGGAACGCCGCAGGCGCCGGGCACGTACACGCTCACGATCGATCTCGTCCGCGAAGGGGTCGGCTGGTTCGCCTCGTTCGGCGGCACGCCGTATCGCGTGCCCGCCACGGTCGCGGCGCTGCGTTATGCGGCGACGTTCGGAGGCGTGAGCGCGATGTCCGCCTACTGGGCGGAGCAGAAGACGATCGCGGTCGCGCTCACCAACAGCGGCAACATCCCGTGGAACGCGGCGGGCGCGAATCCGGTGAACCTCTCGTACCACATCCTGGACGGCGCGGGCCGCGCGGTCGTGTGGGACGGCGCGCGCACGCCGCTCGGCGGCGACGTGCTGCCCGGCGCGTCGAAGGACCTGAACCTCACGTTCGCCGTCCCCGGAACATCGGGGACCTACACACTCGTCGTGGATCTCGTGCGCGAAGGCATCGGATGGTTCGAAGGCACCGGCTCGCCGCCGGCGCGCGTTCCGCTCAGCGTCACGAGCGGCTTCAGCGCGGGCTACGCGGGCACGACGACACCCGGTCAGGTCACGATCGGAGCGCAGATCAGCCTGTCGACGACCGTCCTCAACTACGGACCGCGCGCATGGTCGGCGAGCGGTTCGAACAAGGTCAGCCTCAGCTACCACATCAGCACCGCGGCGGGCGAGACCGTCGTGTGGGACGGCGCGCGCGGCACGCTGCCGAACGACGTGCCGCCGTTCTCGCAGGTCACCGTGCCGATCACCGTCACGGTGCCGCAGGGCGTCGGCGACTACGTCATCTCCTGGGACATGGTGCTCGAGGGCGTCGCGTGGTTCAGCAGCACCGGCGTGGTCATGAAGCGCGAGCCATTCACCGTCGTGTCCGGCGTGGTCTTCTACGGCAGCGGATTCGGTCACGGCCTCGGCATGAGCCAGTACGGCGCGCAGGGCTGGGCGACCGGCGCCACGGGGCTCACGCTCAACGCGGAGCAGATCGTCCAGAAGTACTACCCGGGCACGTCATTCCAATTCGTCGATGCCTCGCGCCCGCAGGTGCGCGTGCTGCTCTCGCAGCCGTCTTCCGTCGCGCGGTACCGCTGCGGCGACAATCGCTTCTTCGCGGGCGCGCTCGGCGAGGTCATGTCCGACGGCGGCTTCCGCGTGCTCGACGAGCTGGCGGGCAACGCGGAGATCGGGCGCGCGGGTGCGAAACAGTCGTGGCAATTCATGGCCAAGTCGAGCGGCGTCGAGGTCTGGGACAACAGCGGCGCGACGCCGCGCCTCGTCCGGATCGTCGCCGCGGTCGCCCTGATCCCGCTCGATCCGAACCAGCCGCTCGGCTTCCTGCAGAAGGGCATTTACCGCGGCAACCTCCGCATGACGAGCCTCGGCGGCACGCTGCGCGTCGTCAACGTCGTGACCTGGGACGACTACGTGCGCGGAGTGATCCCGCTCGAGATGCCCACGTCCTGGCATCCCGAGGCGCTGAAAGCGCAGGCCTACGCCG
>JALYLT010000194.1 GCA_030774095.1 Chloroflexota bacterium | reverse complement strand
TGCTGCTCATCGAGCACGTCATGAGCACCGTGCGCGATCTCTCCGATCGCGTCGTGGTGATGGACTACGGAAAGAAGCTCGCCGAGGGCACGTACGCCGAGATCTCGCGCGACCCGAAGGTCATCGCGGCATACCTCGGGACCGAGGACGCATCGTGACTTTGCTCAAGGTCGAGGGCCTCGTCTCCGGGTACGGCGGGGTGCAGGTGCTCCACGAGCTGAGCCTGCACGTCGACGAGGGCGAGGCGGTGGCGCTCGTCGGCGCGAACGCGGCGGGCAAGACGACCCTGCTCCGCACCATCAATGGCATCGTGCGCCCGACTGCCGGCGCGATCAGCTTCGCCGGCCGTGACATCACCGGTCTTGCGCCGCACGAGATCACGCGGGTCGGGATCGCGCAGGTGGCCGAGGGCCGTCAGCTCTTCCCGGAGATGACCGTGCTCGAGAACCTGGAGCTCGGCGCGATGGCGACACCGGAGGCGTGGGCCGGACGCGCCGAGATGCGCGACCGCGTCGCGGCCCTCTTCCCGCGCGTCGGCGAGCGGCTCGCACAACACGCCGGAACTATGAGCGGCGGCGAGCAGCAGCAGGTGGCGATCGGCCGTGCGCTCATGGCGCGCCCGCGGCTGCTGCTCGTCGACGAGCCGTCGGCCGGGCTCGCGCCGGTGCTGGTGCAGCAGGTCTTCCGCGCGCTGCGCGAGATCCACGCCGCTGGCACGACGATCCTGCTCGTGGAGCAGAACGTCCCGCTCTCGCTCAGACTCGCGCAGCGCGCGTACGTCATCGAGCTCGGCCGCGTGACGCTCGAGGGCACCGGCGCGGAGCTGCTCGCGGATCCACACGTGAGGGAGGCATACCTCGCATGACGAAGCTCGACGGCCGCGTGGCCGTGATCACCGGCGGGGCACGCGGGATCGGCGCCGAGACCGCGCGCGTGTTCCGTGAGGCGGGCGCGACCGTCGTGACCTGGGACGTCGAGGCCGGCGTCGATCGCCGCCTCGACGTGACCGACGCGACGGCCGTCGACGCAGCGGTCGCGGCGACCGTCGAGGAGCACGGCGGCATCGACATCCTCGTGAACAACGCCGGCATCCTTCGCGACGCTCAGCTCGTAAAGGTGAAGGACGGAGAGGTCGTCGGCCGCATGGAGGAAGCGCAGTTCGACGCGGTGATCTCCGTGAATCTCAAAGGGATCTTCCTCTGCGGTCGCGCCGTCGCGCCGGTGATGATCGAACGCGGCTGGGGTCGGATCCTCAACGCGTCGTCGGTCGTCGGCCTCTACGGCAACTTCGGGCAGTCGAATTACGTCGCCACGAAGGCGGGCGTGATCGGACTTACGAAGGTGTGGGCGCGCGAGCTCGGACCCAAGGGCATCACCGTCAACGCGGTCGCGCCCGGTTTCATCGCCACCGAGATGGTCAGGCAGATGCCCGAGCAGATCCTGAAGTCGATGGTCGAGCGCACGCCGGTGCGGCGGATGGGCGAGCCGCGCGACGTCGCCAACGCGTACCTGTTCCTCGCGTCGGATGACGCGAGCTTCATTAATGGCGCGGTGCTGAGCGTCGACGGCGGAGTGGTGGTCGGCACCTGATGCCCGTCGTTCGCGCGGGCGACCTCGATGTGAGCTATCGCGAGGCCGGGCGCGGCACGCCAATCGTGCTCCTGCACGGCAACTGGGCGACCAGCTCCTGGTGGGAGCCGACCCTCGCGCGTCTTCCAGCGGAACGGAGCGGGATCGCGCCCGACATGCGCGGCCGGGGCGCGACGCGCGGCCCGGACAACGAGTATTCGATCGGGTCGCTTGCGGACGATCTGCTTGCCTTCACGGGATCGCTGAGCCTCCCGCCATTCGATCTCGTCGGCCACTCGCTCGGCTCCTGCGTCGCGATGCAGTTCGCGCTCGCGCATCCCGAGCGACTGCGCTCGCTCACCGTCGTGTCGCCCGGTTGGATCGACGGCATGCCCGGCGCGTACGCGATCCCCGAGCGCCAGCAGCAGCTGAAGGACGACCCGGCGTTCTTCGCCATGGCGCTCCGAGCGATCATCCCGGGCGCGCCGGACGATGACTTCTGGCAGCGACTGCTTCGCGAGGGACGTGAGCAGACGATCGCCGCCGCCCTCGCGCTCCTGCCCGCGCTGACCGAGTGGGCGCCCGGAGACGCGGTCGGTCGCATCACGGTGCCGCGCACGGTCATCAGCGGTGAGCTCGACCTGTTCACCGGTGGCCCCAACGCCACCCGGGTCGCCACGGCGCTGGGCTGTGAGCTCGTCACGATGCCGAAGGTCGGGCACGGTCCGATGATCGAGGCGCCGGACGAGTTCGTGCGCATCCTGTGGGAGCGTCTCCCCTAGGATTCGCCGCAGCCGCTGACCAGGTGGCGAAAAGAGGAGCGAACCATGCCGCTGTTCATGGACGTACACCAGCAGGTTCCCGCGGGCACGACAGTCAAAGACGTCGCCGGAGCGCATGCGGCCGACGTCAAGACCCAGGACAAGTACGGCGTGAAGTACCTGCGCTACTGGGTAGATGAGAACGCGCGCAAGGTGTTCTGTCTCGTGGAGGCGCCGACGGCCGAGGATGCGGCAAAGGTGCACAAGGAAGCGCACGGCCTCGTGGCCGACGAGATCTATCCGGTCAGCGAGGGCAGCTAGCGAACGACGACGCGGCCCCGAGAGCTCGGGGCCGCGTCAGCGCGCGCGGGCTGTTAGAGGCTTGTCGCGACCTTCTTCGCGAGATCCGTGACGGCGGTGAGGAGCGCGTCGCTCGTCTTCGTGCGATGCGTCGCCTGCACGGTGAAGTACGTCGTTCCCTTCAGGGCGACGATCGCGGCGGCGCCGACGGCGCCGGACGGCGCATCGGCCCTCAGTGAGAACGCGGAGTCGCCGATACCGCTGATCGCCGTCGCGCCGGGTGCGAGCCGGACGACGGTCTCGAACTCGGTCCGTCCGATGCTGCGCGGCCCCAGGGCCACGGTGAGCGTACCGTCGTTCGATGCGTAGATGCAGGCCGAGGCGATGAAGCCGGGCAGTGGCAGGTCGACCTTCGCGGGCTGCGTGATGAGCGTTCCGATGACCGCTTCGACATCGGACCTCTGCACCAGACTGCAGACATTGCTACTCGCCGCGGTTCCGGCCGGAGATGCGGTCGCGGTGCCGGCAGGCGAACTGGCCGGCGAGGCGCTGGTCGCCGACGTCGCTGTCGGGCTGGCGGACCGCGACGGCGATGCCGAACCAAGCGCGACAGTTGCGGTCGCGGACGTGGTCGCGGTCGGCGAGGCGCCCGAGAGTCCGCCGGTCGGTGAGCACGCGGATGCAAGGACGAGGATCGCGAGTGCTGTCGAGGCGATGAATAGATTCTTCATGCGTTACATGGGAGGCAACCTTCGTGCCACTCGGCATCGTCGGTGCCCCACACTTACGCGGTGACTCTGATTACGGTGGTGCGGCGCCTCGGTCGTCGCCGTGTGCGTTTCATCGCGGCCGCGCTCGTTACATATGGCGCCATCGGCTTGTTGCTCTCCATCGCGCTCGCGATCGCGATCGCGCCCGCGCTCGCGGGCATCGACGCGCTGGCACGATCCTCGATCGACGCGCGACACGCCCTGTCGTCGACGCGAGACGCGTTCGACGGATTTGCCGTGAGTCTCGTGGACGCGCGCACCGCGGCCGAGCGCGCGGCGGCGAGCGCACGCTCGTCCGCCGCGACAGCGCGACGCCTGGGCGACGCGATGTCGTTGAGCGTGTTCGGCGCCCAACCACTGCTCTCGATCGCGAGCGACTTCCGGCGCCAGGGCCAGGACCTGGACGATCTGGCCGTAGGCGTCGATCAGCTTGCCGCGGCGCTGGCCAGGAACGAGCTCGACGTGCGCGTCTTGCGTGACGACGTATCGGTCTTGCGCGACCGCGTCGCGGCACTCGATACCGTTTCCGTGCTCCAAGCCGCTCCCGTGGGCATCGTGCTGCTGCTCGTTGTCGCGTGGTTCGCCATCCAGGCGCTGGCCTTCCTCATCGCCGGCGTCGCTCTCTGGCGACGGGCGCCGCCGCGCTAGCCAGCCCCACGGAGCACGCGGCGCAGGCGCACCGCGGACCCCAGAAAGAGGAGGAGGCCGATCGCGCCGAGCGCACCGAGCGCGGTCGCATTCGGGAGCTCGCCCCGCAGCATCTCCTGCTGGAACGCCGGGATCGCATAGGTCACGGGCAGCGCATACGCGAGCGCACGCACGGGCATTTGCAGCTCGCTCACAGGCAACACGAAGCCGCTGAAGAACACCGAGAGCAGCAGGACGAGCGTCGCGAGCTGCACCGCCTGACGCTCGGAGTCGGACCATAGCGATATGAACAGACCGGTCCCGAGCGACGCGAACGTGAGGAGCACCACCAGGACCGCCAGCTCGCGCGGGTCGCCGCGGAACGGGATATGTAGCAGATTCGTGGTGATCACGATGATGAGCGCGGCGACCAGCAGGCTGGTCATCGCATAGGCGATGTACTTTCCGACCAGGAGCTCGACGGTGCTGATCGGCGCCACCCGCAGGATCTCGATCGCGCCGGAGCTACGCTCGCGCACCAACGAGAGCGCCGTCACGGTGATCCCCAGATGCTGAAGCACCAGCGC
>JALYLT010000193.1 GCA_030774095.1 Chloroflexota bacterium | reverse complement strand
CCGCCGCGCCGCGCCCGGCCGCGCCGGATGGCGAGGCCGAAGCGTTCGCTTCGGTGCCGCTGCCTCGGCCGACGGTCATTCCGGCCGCGAATCCAGCGCCCGCGAGCGCGAGTGCGACGACGACGCCGATGACGATCTGTGCTGGCTTCATGTTCATGCCTTCCTTCTACTCGTAGCGGAGTGCCTGGATTGGGTGCAGGCGCGCGGCGCGCATCGCCGGATAGAGCCCGAAGACGACGCCGATCGCGACGGAAACGCCGACGGCGATGATGACGGTGCCGGTGGTGATGACGAGGACGAGCCCGCTGGCCTGCGGTATGAGCGACACGACCAGCGTGATCGACCAGCCGAGAAGGATCCCGAGGATGCCGCCGATGCCGGTAAGGGCCATCGACTCGATGAGGAACTGGACCATGATGTCCTGCCGGCGCGCGCCCACGGCCTTGCGGATGCCGATCTCGCGCGTCCGCTCGTTCACCGACACGAGCATGATGTTCATGATCCCGATGCCGCCGACCAGCAGCGAGATGCCGCCGATCGCGCCGAGCAGGAGGGTGAACGTCCCGGTCACCGCGCCGAGCGCCGCGAGCGTGTCGTTCTGGTTCGTCACGGTGAAGTCGGCCGCCGTGGGATCGCTGATGTTGTGGCGCTGCAGCAGAACGTTGGTGACGTCGGCAGTCGTATCGGTCATGGCGTCGCTCGACGTCGCCTTCACCACGATGGTGTTCACGACGTTGAGGCGGCCGGTGAGAACGCGCTGCGCCGTCGTGACAGGGACGAGGATCTGATCGTCGCGACCGAATCCGAACGTGGACCCCTTCGGCTCGAGCACGCCGACGACCTTGAAGTTCACGATGCGCGCGCGCTGTTGGCCCTGGCCCTGACCGCCACCACCGAAGACCTGGCGCAACTGAATTGTTTGCCCCACGGCGTCGGCCTCTCCGAAGAGGCTCGTCGCCGTCGTCGAGCCGAGGACCGCGACCTGGGCGTTGACCGTGATGTCGGAGCCGCTGAAGAAGTCGCCGCTCTGGAGTGGCCAGTCGCGTACGATCGGGTAGTCCTCGGTCACGCCGTTCACGTTGGTGTTCCAGTTCTGCCCGGCGGCGGTGATCTGCCAGCGGCCCGCGCCCTGCTCGGCCTCGCTCGCGGCGATGCTCGAGCCGAGCTGTGCCTGGATCGCGCGCATGTCCTCGAGCGTGAGGTTCTGGGATTGCGCGCCGGCGCCGCGAAGTCCCTGATCGCTCAGGTTCGCCGGCGATACGGTGATGAGGTTCGAGCCGAGCGAGAGGATCGTGTTCTGCACCTGCTGTGACGCGCCGTTGCCGACGGCGACCATGGCGATCACCGACGCGACGCCGATGATCACGCCCAGCATCGTGAGCGCCGAGCGCAGCTTGTTGACGACCAGCGACTGGAGCGCGGAGCGGAACGAGTCGTAGAGCTTCATTCGGCGCCGATCCCGGACGCGATCTCGTCCTGCGCGCGGCGCGGCTCGAGCACCGGATCGTCGTGTGAGACCACCCCGTCGCGCATGCGCACGATGCGTCGGCAATGTGCGGCGACGTCGGGCTCATGCGTGACCATCACGACGGTCTTCCCAAGCTCGTTCAGCCGCTGGAGGATCGCGAGGATCTCGGCGCTGGAATGTGAGTCGAGGTTCCCGGTCGGCTCGTCGGCCAGGATCATCGACGGATCGTTCAGGAGCGCGCGCGCGATCGCGACGCGCTGCTGCTGTCCGCCGGAGAGCTCGCTCGGACGGTGACGCACGCGGTCGGCGAGGCCGACCTGGCCCAGTGCCGCGAGCGCGCGCGCGCGACGATCGTGACGATCGCCGCCGTAGACGAGCGGCAGCTCGACGTTCTCGACCGCGTTGAGACGCGAGAGCAGGTTGAACGTCTGGAACACGAAGCCCAGATGCTTGTTGCGGATCGCGGCGAGCTGATCGTCCGACAGCTTTCCGACGTTCTCACCGGCGAGCTCGTACGTGCCGGCGTCCGGGACGTCGAGACACCCGAGCACGTTCATGAGCGTCGACTTGCCCGAGCCGGACGGTCCCATGATCGCAACGAACTCGCCGGCGTGGATGTCGAGGTCGACACCCGCGAGTGCGTGGACCTCGATCTCCTTGCCGATGCGGTACGTCTTCGTGATGCCGCGCAGGCGCACGACCGGCCGCGTCGCGGCGGTCGGCGCGCCGTACCGGTAGGGGGCCGCCGCGCGGTCGACGACGGTCAACGGATCACGATCCCGCCTGGTCCGCCTGGGACCTGCTGGCCGCCGCGGTTCGGCGCGACCGTCGCGCCCGCGCGTGCCTGCGGCAGGATGACGAGGTCGCCCTCCTTGAGACCGCCGCCGGTGACTTCGGTCAGCGTGTCGTTGGCGATACCGAACGTCGCGTCGACGTCGACGGGCTGCCCGTCCTTCAGCACCTGCACGTATCGCCGCGTCCCCTGGGTCTTGATCGCGAGGTTCGGGACCGTGAGCACGTCCTGCCGGCTCACGAGGATCACGTTCGCCGTGCCGCTCATGCCCGGCTTGATCGACGCGCTCGGGACGTCGATGGTCACGTCGACGCCGTACACCGGAACGCCTTGCTGGATCGTGGCGACGGGGTCGACGCCGGTGACCTTGCCGGTCATGCGCGTCGTCGCGCCGAGCGCGTCGACAGTGACGTTCGCCACGAGACCGAGCTTGAGCTTCGACACGTCCGACTCGCCGACCGTCCCGTGCAGCTGCACGGTGCCGGTGTTCGCGATTAGGACGACCGGAGTCGAGGTGCTCGATGACGCGGGCTCGCCCACGGTCCCGTTGATCGCCTGGATGACGCCGGCGCTCGGTGCGCGCAGCGTCGCGTAATCGAGGTTCGCCTGCGCGGTCTGCACGGACAGCTGCGCCGAGTCGACGCTGTTCTGCGCGCTCTGGATGTCCGCCGGCTTCGACGCGAGCGTGCTCGAAGCGCTCTGGACCGTCTGGCTTGTCCGGTCGATCACTGCCGGAACGTTCTGCACCGCGTTGACGTAGCCGCCGTTGATCGCGTCGGCCAGCGTGTTGGCGGACGTGGTCGCCTGCGACAGCCTGAGCTTGAGGGTTGAGACTCGCTGCGTCTCGCTACCGACGAGTGTGTACAAGGTCGCGAGGCTGGCACGCCACTGATCGAATGGATCGTGCAGCGATCTGGTGGCCTGGGTGTTGAGTGAAGCCTGCGCGCTCGTCACGCTGGTCTGGATCGTCCCAAGGACCGAGGATGTCGTGTCCAGCGCGCTGGTGAGGCGCGAAAGCGCGAGGGCGTAGTTCGTCTGCGCTGACTGGTAGTTGGCGGCGACGGCGGTGGTGTCGCTGCCAGCGGCGATCGCGGCCTCGAAGTCGGCCATCAGCGACAACGTCGCGCTTCGTGCGCTCTGGTAATCCGAGAGCGCTGGCGTGAGCAGGCTCAAAGAGTTCGCTTGCGCGTTCTGCAGCGCGGGCGACTTCGCCGACGTGATCGAGTTCAACGCATTCCGAAGGTCGCCGGTGTCTCCGCCGCCGACGATCTGGCTCATCAGCGCGATCAAGGCGTCGATCTGCGACTGGAACGTTGCGAGGCTGTTCTGGAAGGCCGAGATATCGCTGATCGCCGCGGCGGTGAGACTCTCATAGTTCGACTTCGCCGACGCGTAGTTCGACTGGATCTTGGCGAGTGCCGCCTGGGCGTTCGCGACATCGGTGCTCGCGGACTTTCGCGCGTTGTCGAGGTTGCGCTGCGCGTCGGCATACGACTGGTACTGGCGCTGCAGATTCGCCTGCGCGCTCGCGAGGCTGTTCTGTGCATTCGCCAGTGTGTTGTCGAGATCGGTGGCCTCGATGCGCGCCAGCTCTTGACCCGTCGTGACCTGCTGACCGACCGTCACCAGGATCGCCGAGATGCGGCCGTTGCTGCGGAAGTTGAGGCGCGCCTGTCCGGACGGGTTGACCGAACCGGAGATCGCGACCGTCTGCGCGATGCTCGCCTTCGATGCCTCGGCCGTGCGGTAGGTCACCGCCGGGGTGCCGGCGGTGCCACGGAATATCGTGACTGCGCCGCCGACGAGCACCGCGGCCAGGACGATCGCGAGGATGCGACCCGGCCAGGTCGAGACCATCCCTCGTACGACATTCACGTTCACGCTCGCGGCGGTCATGCGGTCACCCCTTCCTTAACGAGACGAGCGGTCACGACCGCGCCGATCGCGTAGGCAACGACCGCGGCGAGCGCGATCGCGCCGACCGCGGGGATCTGCCAGAGAATGAAGAGGATCGTCGCACCGGCCAGCGCGACGACCGGCGCCGGCAGCTGGGTCTGGAAGCGCGAGAGCGCGCGCGTATGGAGCAGCGCGTCGCCGAGCCGCCAGGCTGTGGCGGCAAAGCCGACGAGCAGCGCGAGCAGCCCGAAGACGCACAGGACCGCGAATGCGGTCATGCCGACCTGCAGCGCTGCCGGCGCGCCGAAAGGCGAGTCGCGCAGTGCGCCGGTCACGAAGTTCAGGTACACGACCCATGCGAGCGCGGCCGTGGAGATGGCCAGGCCGATGACGACGAATCCGGCCGCGAGCACCCGCGCTTGCGAGCGCCAGCCGCCGAGGGACGCGCGGTATACCGCGACGACCTGATCGTTCGCGAGAACGAGCGTCGACGCGGTCAGCAGAAGCGTGAGGAAC
>JALYLT010000192.1 GCA_030774095.1 Chloroflexota bacterium | reverse complement strand
CGAGCAGCCACGGCAAGACGACGAGCTGCGCGACTGCGGCGAATCCGATGAACGCGAACGCCTTCCCGAACGCGAGCGCCGCCGGATCGCCGCTCGGCGCGAGGAGCACCGCGAGGATCGTGGCGGCGACGAGCGTGACCGCGTCCTGAAGGATCGCCCACACGACCAGGGCCCGATCGGTCACCGCGTCTGTCGTGCGTCGGCGGCTGCGCGTGATGTTGACGACGACGACGGAGCTGGAGAGCGCCACCGCGAGGCCGAGCGTCACCGCGCCGAGAACACCGGTGCCGAGCCAGATGAACGCGAGCGCTCCGGCCAGCGTGCCGATCGCGATCTGCAGCGGTACCGCAAGGAGGATCCCGCGCGGCTCGCGGCGAAGCGCGCGCAGGTCGAGCTCGATGCCGACCTCGAAGAGCAGCAGGACAACGCCGACATCAGCGAGCACCTGGATCTGATGGCGGTCCGCGACGTAGCCGGGCGTGAAGGGCCCGACGAAGAGACCGACCAGCAGATACCCGAGGACCGCGGGTAATCCGAGACGCCGGCTGAGCGCGCCGGCGAGCGCAGCGGCAAGCAACACGACCCCGATCTCGAGAACGGGAACGGCCTGGGGCACATCCGGACACTACTGGGTGTCGGGAACGACGGGCAGAAGCGATTGAACGATCGGACAAGGCGGCGAGGATGGACGGAGCGGCACTCCTCAGACGAGCGTCTGCGCCCAGCCGGCCCGAGCGGCGCACGCGCGGTGGGCGGCGGGCCGGCGTAGCCAGCAGCGAGGAGAGGAGTGCCGCGACGTCAGACTCGCCGCCGGTGCCGCTCGCCAGAGCAGCTAGCTCGAGGGCACGTCCCAGTCGCTCGGCAGGATGTGTATCCAGGTCTGGCCTGGCGAGAGATAGATCTTCTGGTTGTAGAAGTTCGCGAACACGAAGGGGTCGGTGTACGAGGCGCGCGACCAGGTGCCGTCCTGGCGCAGGCCGTCGCGGAAGATGCTCGCCTTGCCGACGCCGGTGAGTCGCATGTCGAGGCTCGCCGCGCCGCCCGCGTCGTCCCGGACATCGGTGGCCCAGATGTCGGTATTGATGATCACGATGTTGCGCGCCGCGATCGCCTGCCCATTCATCCCGTCGACCTCGCGCTGGTAATCCAGCGCGTTGCTCGCGCTCTGGAAGCGTGCGTAGGTACGCGAGCCCGGGTCGTACTCGTAGCGGACGCGCGCATCGAGCCGGTACGGGATCAGCAGCCTGCTCGCGGCGATGCTGCCGATGAAGCCGCCGGACGCCCCAGCGTGATCCGGAGAGGCCAGGAAGTCCCAGCGCGGGACGTCGACCAGCCCGCCGCCGCCGACCGAGGCGGTCGCCTCACGAAGCGCCTGCGACGAGGTGAACAGGTTGTGCGGGATGATGCGGCCGTCGACATTGGTCCGGTAGAAGGTGCTGCCCTGTCCGAGCTGCGGCGAGACGCCAACGTATGCGCCGTTCGCGATGTCCTCGCGGACGAGCGCTTCCATGAGCTGCGACGCGCCGGAGAAGATGAGGGAGCCGCGCACCATCGGCGTGGTGTAGCGGTCCGAGAACCGCACGCTGCGCACCGCGCCTATCGTGCCCGGATCCTGTGAGTGGAGGTACGCGGCGAGGCGCGTGATAAAGCCCTCGACGAGTAGCTCCATGACGATGTCTGCCTGGCTCAGGCCGTAATGCGGTCGCGCGGTCGGCGCATTGTCGATCTTCACCGCGAGGGGGCGGCGCAGCGGGCTGGGTCCGCCGATCGCGACCGGCATGCCGTTCAGCGGCCAGCACGAGGCACAGGCGAGCTTCTGCACCTCGCCCGGCGACGTGATCCAACTGTCCGGCTGGAACGTGAATGCCGCCGTGCCGGTGTTGTTCAGCGCGCCAACGTGCGTCGTGCCGTCGCGAAGCGCGGAGACCGTCGCGGCGTCCGCCTTGCCGTCCTTGTTCCAGTCGCCGGCGACGATCCCGGTCTGGCTCCACGCGAGCACGCCGGGCCCAAACGTGGCGATGCCGCTGACGTCGCGCAACGCGAAGCGCGAGGCGGCCGACAGCAGGTGTACGCGCGTGCTCCCGTCGGAGTACGAGTACATCGTGAGGATGTCGGTCCTGCCGTCGCCGTCGACGTCGGCAGCCGTCCACTTCGCCTTCGACATATCGAAGAAGCCGTCTGGCGAGCTCCACATGCCGGAGAATCCGCCGATCGGCTGCAGCCCGCGCGGCGACGGATCGAAGATGTGGACCTTGATCTGGTAGTTCGGGTACTGGTAGATCATCGCGACCTGGTCGACGCCGTCGGTGCGCGTGAAGTGCCCGGTCAGGAAGCGCGCCTTCGACGAATCGATCTGTCCGGGGCCGGAGTCGTAGGCGCCGCCGTCGCCCGCGTAGAACAGCCCCGACCCGGTGGCGATGAGATAGAGGAACTTCAGCTGGAAGTTGTCGAGCTGATAGGGGATCATCAGCCCCGTCCTCGGCGTGCCATCCCAGACACCGGCGAGCATGCCCTGGGCGCGGTTCCAATCGAAGTTGGTGTGTCGCCACCATCCCGCGCCGTAGGCGAAGCTCGACCCGGTCGATAGCCACACCACGATGCGGACGGTGAGGTTGCCGTCGTTGTAGAGGACGGCGATATCCGTCTTCTTGTCGGCGTTGAGGTCGACGGCGACGGGCTTCATCCGCGAGAGGTCGAAGTGGCTCGCGCCTTCTAGGTACCACTCGGACTGCGTGAACTTGCCGTCGGCGCCGCGGTCGAGCACGAGGATGCGCAGGCCGAAGTCGTCGTTAGGGTCATAGAGCGTGGCGATCTGCTGCGCGCCGTCGCCCCGGAAGTCGCCGACGAGGGTGAAGCCGTTTGCAAGCGTCTGCGCGGCCGCGCCGCCGCCCCCCGGTTGCAGCGTCGGAACGACGCTCAGGGAGAGCACCAGAGTCAGGAAAAAAGTGAGGAGCCTCACAAGCGCCAGAACGTGCGATGCGACGGTTTTGTGACGGCCTGACTGTACGGCACCGCGCTCGCGCCGCTAGGCGAAGGCGCGCTCCTCATACGGGACCGCGCCGATCGCCTCGCGCTTCGACCGTCCCGAGAGAAGGTGCTCGGCCATCGTAATGCCCATCTCCGAGGAGATGTCCATGTCGACGTACTTGTAAAGGCCCTGCCGGCCGCCCGTCACGAGGCCGTCGAAGCGCATGAGCTGGTCCATGAGGGTCTGCATCGCGTTCTCGAATCCGACCATGTAGACGGGGTAGCCGGTCGTCGCGCGCAGGACGACGGACTCGGCCACGTCCTCTTCTCGGCAGAAGCCCTCCGCAGCGAGCTCTTGCGCGCAGCGCCGCCCGAGCTCCGCGGCGGATGCCGTCCAGATGGCGTCGTTGATCTCGCAGGTGATGTCGCAGAGCACGACCGTCTCGCCGGGTGGGCAGATCTCCGTGCCGCCATAGTTGCGTGTCTCCGACACGCGGTTGAAGGTCTTGTCCTGGAAGTAAACGCTCTGCGCCGGAAGCACCTTCGGCTTCCGGAAGCGCAGCCCGACGACGGTCAGCGCGCGGAAGCGGAGCTTCTGGGCCGCCTCCCGCGCGGTGGGCGACACGCCGTCACCGAGCAACGCGACGAGCGATGGGAGCGGCAGCGTGTTCACGACGCGGTCACACTCGACGCGTTCCTCCGGACCCTCGAAGCGGTACACCTCGAGACCCGGCTCCGTTCCCGACGCGATCATGCACAGTTGCCCATCCTGCGCGGTCGACGCGACCCTCCGATAGCGCACGGCGGTCACGCGGTCTCCCGCGACCTCGAGGCCCGTGACGAGCGCGCGGGTCAGAACGCGGTTGTCCGGCGACGCCGCGCGGATGCGGTCGGCCATCCGTCGCGAGATGAGTCCCGCGCCTTTGGGCGGGTAGTAGAGCTGGACCACGAGCGGCGCGTATCTATGCTCGTCCTCCGAGATCTTGTCGAGTCCTTTGCGGAACGAGCTGACGGCGACCTTCCAGAGATTGATCTGCGGGATGCGGTGCTGTGCGAACGAGACGGCGAGCTGCGACGGCGGTATGCCCCAGACCTTCTGCGTGTACGGCCCGAAGAACATCCCGTAGAGGGTCTTGCCCATGCCCTGGACGACCCAGTCCTCGGCCGACGCCATCTTCCGGGGCCGGACGCGTTTCCGCACGACCTCGACGAAGTAGTCAAAGAACGCGCGCAGGGCGAGCAGCGGTGACATGCTGCGCGCGATATCCATCGCCTCCAGCGGGTACTTGTAGTACCTGCCGCGGAACTTGATGCGCACGTTCTTCGCTTGCGCTGGAAAGCCGTCGGACGCGATCTCCTTGAACATGTCGAGCACGCGCTGATTGCGCGCGTGATACGCGTGCGGTCCGAAGTCGAAGCCAGCGTCGGTCGATCCGCGCAGCGTCGTCGCGAGACCGCCGAGGAAATCCTGCGCCTCCAGCAAGGTCACGCGTTCGCCGTGCTCGGCCAGCGTGAAGCCCGCGGCGAGTCCGCAGATGCCGCCGCCGAGCACGACCGTATGGCTCAGGGGGACCTCCTGGAAATGGTGTGGGTGCGGCTCAGGGTAAGCGGTAGACGTGGAGGTCGCTGGCCACCCGCTCGCCCGCCGCGACGTCCTTGGTGATGGTCGACCCGATCACGATCGCGCACCCGTCGCCCAGATGGACGCCGCTGGAGATCACC